>CAYRJP010000107.1:0-7280 GCA_964424425.1 uncultured Bacteroidales bacterium
TAGAAAACTATTTTCGTTTTCTATTGCATAGTTTGGGTCTAAATCATTTATCTTTGCAGTAAATTTTAAAATTATGATTAAAAATTTATTACCATTTTTATTAATACTGTTTGTTTTTACTGCATGTTCTAAAAAAGAATATATCAGAAACGAAGGTTTTATTTTCGGGACATCTTACCATATTATTTATGAAAGTGATAAAAATTTGGAGCAAGAAATATTAACCCGATTGCAACAGTTTAATAAGTCGTTGAATACTTACGATTCTGCATCAATAATAAGCAGAATCAACAGAAATGATACTGCTGTAACAGTTGACAGTTTTTTTATTACCTGTTTTAATAAAGCAAAAAATGTATCGGAAATTACCGGCGGGGCTTTTGATATTACAGTTGCACCTGTTGTTAATGCTTGGGGATTTGGTTTTAACGAAACAGAAAATGTTGACAGTAATTTTATTGATTCGTTGATGCAGTTTGTGGGGTTTCATAAAATAAAACTTACAGATAATAAAATTTATAAAGCTGATAAGGGCATAATGCTTGATGTTAGTGCTATTGCAAAGGGTTATGGTGTTGATGTGGTTGCAGAATTATTTGAAAAAAAGGGTATTGAAAACTATATGGTGGAAATTGGAGGAGAGGTTAGAGCTAAAGGTAAAAATTCGAAAGGTAAATTTTGGCAAATAGGTATCGACAAACCCATTGATGATGTAACAGCATCGAATCGCGAATTACAGGCAATAGTAGGTTTAAACAATAAAAGTTTGGCAACATCGGGAAATTACAGACAATTTTATATGAAAAACGGTATAAAATATTCGCATACCATAAACCCGAAAACAGGATATCCGGCACGCAACAGTTTGTTAAGTTCATCGGTGTTGGCTGATGATTGTATGACTGCCGATGCTTTTGCTACGGCATTTATGGTATTGGGAGTTGATAAAAGTATAGAATTGGTAAATAAGTTAAATTATCTTGAAGTGTATTTTATCTATTCCGATTCTATCGGAAATTATAAAATATATGCTTCGGACAGGTTTAAAAATATATTAAGTAAATAGATGTAAATGTGTCGTTAAACATTGCATTATAATCTTTTTAAAAAAACATTACTTTTGTTAATATTTTAACACAATAAATAAATTCATAAAAATTAAATAACTACGTATAACAGATTACCTTATGATTAATATCTTTTTTGCAAAACAAAAAATACTGCAATTAATATTATTGATTTTTTCAGTATCGGTAATGGCACAACAGCCTTTGCAATTGCAACTTGAACAACGAGGAGAAGTAATAGTTTCGTTTGATGCAAAATATTTAAACGATATTCCCGATGTTCAATCGTGGTCGGTTGATAAAGTTGAAAACGACAGGGCAATAGTTTATCTTAACAAAGAAAACTACAATAAGCTGTTACAATTAAAAATACCTTTTATACCTGAAATTGCTCCTTCGAAAAAGTTAACCGTTAACATGGCTCATTCAATTGACGATATGAAAAATTGGGATGCATATCCCGATTACAGCACTTATTTGGCAATGATGCAGCAATTGGCAAACGACTATCCCGAAATATGCAAACTTGACACAATAGGAACATCAAAAGACAACAGACTGCTGCTTGCTCTTAAAATATCTGATAATGTAAGTGAAAATGAGAATGAACCGCAAGTGTTTTATACATCTTCAATGCACGGTGATGAGCTTACAGGATATGTTTTAATGCTCAGGTTGGCAGATTATATTTTGCAGGTTTATTCAAATCCCGTAAAGGGCGATGATGCTCAAATAATTAAAGATATTGTTGAAAATATTGAATTGTATATCAATCCGCTGGCAAATCCCGACGGAGCATTTACCGATGATAATTCTACCGTAAACGATGCAAAAAGATTTAATGCTAACAATGTAGATTTAAACAGAAATTTCCCTGACCCGAAAGACGGCGAGCATCCTGACGGTAAAGAGTGGCAACCCGAAACAAAAGCTATGATGGAGTTTATGGAGAACAGGCATTTTAATTTGTCGATGAACTTTCACGGAGGAGCCGAATTGCTAAACTATCCTTGGGACACATTCTCTCAACGACACGCCGATAACGGCTGGTTTATTTATATTAGTAGAGAATATGTTGACACTGTTCATGCTGTAGATGCCGGTTATATGACCGATAAAAACAACGGAATAACAAACGGATACGATTGGTATTCTGTTGCCGGAGGTCGTCAGGATTATGTTACATATTTTTTGCGAGGCAGGGAAATAACAACTGAACTTAGTGATGTTAAACTTGTTGATGCATCAGAATTACCGGTATTTTGGAATAAAAATTATAAATCGTTGTTGAATTTTATTGCTCAGGCTCAATACGGAATTAAAGGAACAGTTGTAAATAAAGATAATGAGCCTGTTGATGCTGAAATATTTATAGCTGATTACGATAAAGACAGTTCTTCGGTTTTTACACATAACGGTATTTTTTATCGTTACCTGAAAACAGGAACTTACAACATAACTGTAAAAGCATCGGGATATAAAACCAAAACTATTTCGGCGGTTGATGTTGCCGATAAAAATTTAACAGAACTTAATATTGTTCTTGATGATGAAACTTCAATTATTACGGAATTATCATCCGATGTTATTATTTATCCCAATCCGAGCGAAGGAATAATAACAATTAAGTCCGAAGATATTATTAATAAAAGTATTGAAATTTCTGTTTTTGATATTGCAGGAAGAAATGTTTATTATGCAGTTGAAAATAATACAAAAAGTTATTTAAATATTAATTTAAACGATTTAATCGACGGTATTTATTTTTTACATTTAAAATATAATAACATAGAGGTAAATAAAAAGTTGATAATTAACAAATAGAACAAATCAAAAGATTTTGTTTTTGTATTTATTAAATAAATTATTTTAATAACATTAATTAAAATCACTAATAAATATATTTTTTATTATAATTTTGCACACAGTTAAATTAAAAAATTAATTTTCAGAAAATCAATTCCTTATGTCTTTAACGGCTCCAATTAAACTATTTTCGGGAACTGCTACAAAATATTTAGCAGAAGAAATAGCAGAAAATTACGGTGTAAATCTCGGTAAAACGAGTATGCAACATTTTAGCGACGGTGAATTTCAACCGGCTTACGAAGAAACTGTTCGCGGTTCTCATGTATTTATTATACAGAGTACTATTCCACCTGCAGACAACCTTTTTGAACTCTTATTAATGGTAGATGCTGCAAAAAGAGCATCGGCTTACAAAGTAGTAGTTGTGATACCTTATTTCGGGTATGCTCGTCAGGATAGAAAAGATAAGCCACGTGTTTCGATAGGTGCAAAATTGGTTGCCGATTTGCTTGAGGCTGCAGGTGTATCAAGAGTTATGACAATGGATTTACATGCAGACCAAATTCAGGGATTTTTTAATGTTCCTGTTGACCATCTGTATGCATCATCAATATTTATCCCTTACATACAAAGTTTAAATATTGAAAATCTTACTATTGCAGCACCTGATATGGGAGGTTCAAAACGTGCTAATGCATATTCGTCTTTTTTACATACTCCTGTTGTTATCAGCCACAAGAGCCGTTCAAAAGCCAATGAAATAGGCGATATGAAAGTAATAGGTGAAGTAAAAGACAGAAATGTGATAATTGTGGATGATATGATAGACACTGCCGGTACAATTACAAAAGCAGCCGAAATAATGATGGATAACGGAGCAAAAACCGTTAGAGTTATGGCTACTCATGCAATATTATCGGGGCCCGCATATGAGCGTATCGAAAAATCACCTATTACAGAACTTATTGTTAGCAATACTATTCCGTTAAAACAAAAAAGCGATAAAATAACTGTTTTGTCGGTAGCAAATATTTTTGCCAACACTATTAAAAGTGTTTACAATCAACGTTCTATAAGTTCTAATTTTATTTTTTAATTTATAGACATTAATTAAATTGATTTTTATATCTTTGCAGCCGCAAAAATTATTGTCAAACGTGTAATGGGAGACTTGGTCTCAGGTAGCACATAAAATTTATTAAAGATGAAAACCTTTGATATTAAAGGAACAGAAAGAAAAAGTGTAGGAAAGAAATCTACAAAAGAGTTACGACGCAATCAAATGGTACCTTGTGTATTGTATGGTGGAGAAAAAAATATTCACTTTGCTGTTGAAGAAAAAACTTTCCAATATTTAGTTTATACACCTAATGTGTATATTGTAAATTTGGATATTGACGGAAAAAAATATCAGGCAATTATGCAAGATATACAATTTCATCCGGTAAGCGATGCAATTGAACATGTTGATTTTCTTGAAATAGCAGATGATAGAAAAGTTAATATTGCTATACCTGTTAAAACTAATGGTTTAGCCGAAGGTGTTAAGCAAGGAGGTAAATTAATGTTAAAATTGCGTAAACTGAAAGTTCGCGGTTTACCAAAAGATTTTCCTGATACATTGGATATTGATGTTACTCCGTTAGTGCTTGGAAAATCAATTAAGGTTGGAGAGTTGGATTTTAAAAACCTTGATTTATTAGATGCTAAGAATGCTGTTGTCGTTTCTGTTAAATTAACACGTAGTGCAATATCATCTAAGCAAACTGAAACTGAAGGTGAAGACGGAGCTGAAACCGAAGCTGAAGCTGAAACAAGTGAAGAATAAATTTTATTTTTTAAATATCTTTTAAAAAACCCTCATAGAGGGTTTTTTTTATATCAAATGTTAACGTAATTTTGATAAAATAATACCAAGTTAATAACTTATACGTTTTAAACAGATGAAGTATCTTATAGTCGGATTGGGGAATATTGGCAGCGAGTATGTAAATACTCGCCATAATATAGGCTTTCAGGTTTTAGATGCATTGGCAAAAGAAAAAGAGATATCATTTTCGGATGCACGAAGAGCATTTAAAGCGGAGTTAAAACATCGCGGCAGAACACTTATACTTATCAAGCCTACTACATATATGAATTTGAGCGGAAAAGCCGTTAATTATTGGATGCAAAAAGAAAAAATTCCGCTTGAAAATCTGTTAATTATTACCGATGATTTGGCTTTACCTTTCGGTAAAATCAGAATAAGAGCAAAAGGAAGTGATGCAGGTCATAACGGACTGAAAAGTATTAATGAAATGTTGGGAACAAATGCTTATGCACGTTTACGATTCGGAATAGGTAACGATTTTTTGCAAGGGCAACAAATTGATTATGTTTTGGGAAAATGGACTGACGAAGAAAAAAACACATTGCCTGAAAGAATACAAAAAAGTATTGATGCTATTCTTGATTTTCCCGTAATAGGTATTCAGCAAGTAATGAACAGACACAATAATAAATAATTATTTAATTGATAATTGCCTATTGTTAATTACATTTGTTAATAAATTAAATTTATGGCAATAATTACCTTAACAACAGACTGGCATAACGACGACTTTTATACGGGAGCAATTAAAGGATTGCTTTATGCCAAGTGCACCGATGTTAAGGTAATTGATATAACTCATAAGATAGACACTTTTAAATATACACAAGCGGCTTTTATTTTGCGAAATGTGTATAAATATTATCCGCAAGGAACAATTCATATTGTAGGTATTCAGAGTAATATAAATGAGAAACAACACCCCGTATGTGTAAAAATTCATAATCAGTATTTTATAGGTTCATCGGGTGGAATATTCAGCTTAATATTTGACAACAAGCCCGATATTGTTGTTAGAATAAACGAAAACAACATAATTAAGCGGTCAACATTTCCTGAGCTGACAATATTTGCCGAAGCAGCAGTAATGATAGCAAATGGTGCAGATATAAAACAACTTGGCGATGAGTTTACCGAAATGACTCAATTTATGCAAATGATGCCTGCTGTTGACAAAAATGTTATAACAGGGCAAGTTATTTATATTGATTCGTATAAAAATGCTATTACCAATATAAGCAAGCAGTTGTTTTATGATTTAAAAAAAGACAAAAAGTTTGTTGTGGCTGTAAAAAGCGACAGTTATAAAGTAAATAAAATTTGCAGCGAATATTCCGATGTGGAAAGGGGAGAGGTTTTGGCGTTGTTTAATTCCGCCGGTTTACTCGAATTTGCCATGAGAGACGGCAAAATAGCAGAGTTGGCAGATATTCAAATTAACACACCCGTAATAATTAAATTCTTATGATTACACGAATAGTAAAGGTTAAAATTAAAGCCGATGACTATGATAATTTTAAAAATTACATCGGCTCGTTTGTGCAAAAGGTTCGTAATTTTAAAAACAATCATCATGCCGATTGTTTTGCCGACTTAGATGACAAAAACTATTTTCATGTTTATACAATATGGTTAACTGAAGATGCTTTGAGTGCTTTCAGAGAGTCGGAATTAAACAAAGAGTTTAAAAATAATATTCAAAAGTGGAGCGAAAAACCATACTCTGCATGGACAATAGAAAATATTTAATTATTTATGGAAAAGCATAAAGAAAATTTCGGGAAGTTGTTGGAGATAATGGATATTTTGCGAGAGCAATGTCCGTGGGATAAAAAACAGACTTTTGATACGCTTAGGACGCTTACGATAGAAGAGACATACGAACTATCGGATGCTATTACGGAGAAAAATCTTGAAGAGATAAAAAAAGAACTTGGTGATTTGCTTTTGCATATTGTTTTCTATTCAAAGTTGGGTTCCGAAACAGGAGAGTTTGATATTTCGGATGTTATTGAAAATTTAAATCAAAAACTTATTTATCGCCATCCTCACATTTTTTCGGATACAAAAGTTAAAGATGCAAAAGAGGTGGAGGAAAATTGGGAGCAGCTTAAATTAAAAGAAAAAGGCAGAAAAAATTCAGTTTTGGAAGGAGTCCCAAAATCGTTGCCTGCTCTTATTAAAGCATACCGAATTCAAGATAAGGTGCGTGGTGTGGGGTTTGATTGGGACAAAAGAGAACAGGTATGGGATAAGGTTACAGAAGAACTTGGAGAGTTGAAACATGAATTAGTAAAAAATCCCGATTCTCAAGAAGCCGAAATGGAGTTTGGCGATTTGTTTTTTAGTTTGATAAATGCGGCAAGATTATACGGTATAAATCCCGAAAATGCTTTGGAAAGAACTAATCTTAAATTTATAAAAAGATTTAATTATCTTGAAGAAAGAACAATAAAACAAGGACAAAGTCTTAAAGATATGACTCTTGAGCAGATGGATAAAATATGGGATGATGCAAAAAAGGAATTAGG
>CAYRJP010000108.1:0-5652 GCA_964424425.1 uncultured Bacteroidales bacterium
GCGTGTGGCAATTCCGGCTCATCATCGGGCACTTTACCAATATCGTGTAATAATCCGGCACGTTTTGCTACTCTGGGATTTAATCCTAATTCAGAAGCCATAATAGCTGCAAGGTTAGCTACTTCACGAGAGTGTTGCAATAAGTTTTGTCCGTAAGACGAACGATATTTCATTTTACCTATTAAGCGAATCAATTCGGGATGTAATCCGTGGATACCCAAGTCAATGGCTGTTCTTTTTCCTGTTTCGATAATTTCATCTTCAACCATTTTTTGAGTTTTGGCAACTACTTCTTCGATACGTGCGGGGTGTATTCTACCATCGGTTACAAGTTGGTGAAGAGCAAGACGAGCTATTTCACGACGCACAGGGTCAAAAGCCGAAAGGATAATTGCTTCGGGTGTATCATCCACAATAATCTCCACTCCTGTAGCAGCTTCTAAAGCTCTAATATTACGACCTTCGCGACCGATAATTCTACCTTTAATATCATCATTATCGATGTGGAAAACGGTAACTGAATTTTCAACGGCATATTCCGAAGCAACACGCTGAATAGTTTGAATAACAATTCGCTTAGACTCTTTATTAGCTGTCATTTTCGCTTCGTCCATTATCTCATTGATATAAGACATAGCCTCTGTTTTTGCTTCGGCTTTAAGCGATTCGATAAGTTGAGCTTTTGCATCTTCAACGGATAAACCGGAAATTGACTCAAGTTGCTCAACTTGTGTTTTATGCATTTTCTCCAACTCTTCACTCTTTTTCTCTACAATATTTATCTGAGTTGAAAGATTATCTTTAATAACATCAACCTCTTTTTTCTTGCGATTAAGCTCTTCGATTTTTTGAGATATAGATGCTTCTTTTTGCTTTAAACGATTTTCGGCTTGAGATATTTTTGAATTTTTTTCATTAATAAATCTCTCATGTTCCGATTTAAGTTGTAAAAATTTCTCTTTTGCCTGAAGAATCTTATCCTTCTTTATCATTTCAGCCTCGGCTTCCGCCTCTTGTATAATACGGGCACTTTTACTTTTTTGTCCGGCTTTCATGACAATTAAAGTAATTACTCCGCCTACAACTGCTGAAACAACGGCAACAACAATTAAAGTTATATTCATATTTTTAAATTTTATGATTAAATAATATGAAGTAAATCTAAAATTTCTGTATATACAGAAGAACTACTTCACACTTCCATTAATCATAAAAATGATTAATGGATATTATAGTTATTTTTAAATAGTTTTAATATTTTTAATTAATAAAAAACCCGCATCAACCGTTGTGTTTGAGAAAACCCCTGTCAAACATGGGTGAAGTCTCTTGTTTATTTCTTACTTCCCCTGTCTCAAAAGAGACCGCCTAAGCGGTGGGGCCTGCATTACGTAAACTAAGTTTGACTTCAATTTAATAAATGTTGAGTTCTCCAAACTTCAAGAATCGATGCGGGCAAAATCTTGCTTATGTATAAGAACGTTTTATTCGTTATCGTTTAATAAATCTTCTAATATTTTATCAAATTGTCTTACCTCTTCTAAAACCGGATGAATCTCGTGATGTTCTTCAGCTTCTACTAATTTGGTAACAAATTGTAAAGCTACCATAGCCAAAAAATCCTGTTCATCTTTATTTGCATATAATTTTTGATATTGAGTTACAGTATCATTAATTTTTTTTGCTGCTTTTCTTATCTTTTCTTCGTCTTTTCTTTCAATTTTCAACGGATAATATCTATCTAAAATATTTATTTTTATAGTTAATTTATCATCCATATTAAAAAGTATTCTACCGGTTTAAAAGTGCAATGCAATTATCTATTTCCCGCACTATTTTATTTATTTTTAATTTTGCTTCTTTTCTGTCTTTTGAAGACCCGACAAATGACTTTGCCAAATCGTTGGTTTCTAATTTATGTTTTAGTTTTACCAACTCATCATCTTTCTCTTTCAAACTTTGTTTCAATTTGTTTATCTCTTGTTGTAACTGAACATTTTCAATCTTCAATTCTTTATAAAGATAAACAAACTTTTCGAATTTTTCTTTAAATCCGCCTATAAGTTGAGTTGATTCCATTTAATTATATAGTAAAACTGTAACATTACAAAATTACACAATTTTTTTTATCGGTAAAGTTTTTTTAATTATAATTTTAAAATTTGATTAATTACTTACTGAACAAGCCTAAGTAAAAACGTGAATTTGATATGATAGATTATACAAAATCACTCATCGTAATCTTCAAACAGACAAAAAAATTATTTAAAACAGAAAAATCCCGGAATAATACCTGCTTTAACAGTATCTAAAGGTTCGGCTTTTGCCGAGAAACGATACACCATGCCCGGTTGCATATAATCAATGGCATCCGAGACATACACATCGCTTGTCACCGGGTCTATTCCCAAAGCAAAAAACAACTTGTTATCTTTATTAATAAAAGGATTTTCGGGTAATACATCAGCTTCAACGGGTAATTGCCATATATCATTGTTTATAAAATAAAGAGTATCCTTTGTGCCATTTATTTTTAAATCAACAGGGCGATCATTAATATCAAAAACGAACTTTTTTTCAATCTCTTTTGTTTGCGGATTAATACAAATAAGTTCCGGTTTTTCGTGTCCAAACGAATTTCCGCTATATCCACCATCAGTTAAAACCCAAAGTTTATCATTTTTATCAGATGCTATTACTACCGGTTGAATACCAACAGTAATAGAATCAATAACTTTATCAATTTCAGTGTCTATAATTAAAATTTTATTATCAAAACTCCAACAATTTACGTAAAGTTTATTTCCTATCTGCACCATTTGTTCAGTTGCATGTTGATTGTAATTAGTATTACCATTATCAACATTAATATTTCCGGTTATCTGAAATGTTTCAGGATTGAATATTGTTATTAATTTGGCATATAAATCAGTAATATAAGCTTTTTTATTATTTATAAAATAAATATATCGAGGCGAAGTGAGATTTGTTATCCACTCTACAAATTCAAATGTGTTGATATTTATTATATAAATCTTACCGGAATTATTAAGAACTATAAACCCGAGTGAATCTTTAATAATCATAGACTGGGCAACATCGCCAAGAGGAATATCATTAACACGCTGAAAAATATTGTTCTCTACCTGCTTTGTTGATGGATTGTAATAAGAGATTGAACTGTTCGAAAATTGAAAGTTACCCTGATTAACAATAAAAACACCTTTTCCTGTTTTTGGTTGAACAGGCTGTGGTGAATGTTCTTTTTCGCATGCCCAAAATGATAATATTATTAAAATAAAATAAAAAACAACCGCTAATTTGTTCATATTAACATTATTTAAAATACAAAATTAATCATAAAATTACAATTAATACCCGGCATAGCCCTATACTGAATACTTTGATAATCGACATTAAACAGATTATCTATTTTAAATTGCAGATTTAATACCGTATGCTTTACGCATAATTCTTTTCCCACAGAAAATCCGCTAAGCCAATAATATGGTAATGGCGGATTATAAACATCTGTTGCCGTGGTAGTATTTCGATTTCCTATATAATATGTTTGCCAAACAAAATAAAATTTCTTATAAAAAATACTTGCTAAAAAAGTAGCCGAATGTTTTGGAATATAAATCAATTGTTCTCCTTTAGATTCATCACCTTCCGGCAAATCGGGTGATTCATTTGTAGTAGGAGTAAAAGCATATTTTGCCGATATTTTTGTTTTAAAATCTCCAAAATCTCTTTTTATAACAGACAAATATTCTATTCCCCGCGAATAAACTAATTGAGTATTTTCAGGTGTCCAATAACCAAATTGAGATGGTTTCCACAATATCCAATCACTAATTACAGAATAATAAGTTGATATTTCGTTAGTAAATGATATTTTTTTACTCAACAACTCATTTTTTAATGATAGTTCTGCTGTTGTGCCTTGCTCAGGACGTAAATCGGGATTTCCTCCGGGCATAAAATACAATTGATTCAATGTGGGATTATGATAATTTCGTGAGATATTTGCTTTAACAGATGTATAATACTTATCGGAAATGATATATTCTGCTCCGACAGAAGGTATAGGTTTTATAAACTTACCGTCGATTAACTCTTGTCGTATCATTGCAGATAATTTCCATTTATCGGTTTTTTTATGCACAGCTGCAAATACCGAATGCTTTTGCATATTATTATTATATCCCGTAAGGTTTTTAATATCAGTAAATTCCGCATAATCAAAATGTAGAATAATATTAAAATCAAATTCCCAATTATTACTCCATTTTTTTACAGTTTTAAATTTAGTAATACTTGAATATGACTTGCTTTGCGATTCTATATTTGTAATAAAATTATCGTTGCCTAAAGGCTTATTTTTCAAATAATAATCAAGTCCGGCATATAAAAATCCTGTTGATATTTCATAATTAAATAAACTACTGTAATGTTTAAAAGAGAGTTGTCCTCTATTATCAACATCAAGCTGTTTTTCATCGTGTTCGGGAGCTGTATTATTCATTAATTCAGGTATGTTACGCTCGCTATCTTGATACCAATAATTAAGTTTTAATATTGATTTTTCGGTAACTCTCCAATATATTTCCTGTAACAGTCCATATCGATAATAATCGGCATTTTGCTGTCTTTCGTATCGCTGATAAGGTTCGGGAACCGTATTATTAAAATATTCAAAATCATTTTTTGACTGCTCAAAAAATAATCTTGTTTTAAAAACAATTTTTTTATCAGACCACCCTAACTGTCCCTGAGTTGAATAAGTTCCAAAACTTCCGGCACTTACTCCTATTTTTCCTGTAAATCCCTTATTCCATTCCGGTTTATTATTAATTGTTATACTGCCACCTAAAGCACCTCCTGTGTTAACAAGAGCTGCTGAGCCGTAATTAATACTTACCTCATCGGCAAAAAATACAGGTAAAAGCGAGAAATCAACTTGTCCGGTCATAGGAGAATTTACAGGTAAATTTTCCCACATTACTTTTGTATGCGATGCTCCTGCTCCACGCATTGATGCTGTTGCTACTGAACCCTTTGCTGCCGAATTAATAAAAACAGTTGTATTTTCGGAAAGAACATCTGCTAATGTTAAATTTATTTTACTTTTTAATACAACTGTATCAATAAACTCCACTTTTCCTCCTGCAAACTTATTGTCTTTTACCACAATTTCTTTAATATGAATAGTATCGGGTAACATATATTGAGCTTGCAATGTTGAAATTGCAAAAATCAGAGTTATATACAGTAATATTTTTTTCAATTTTAACGTTTTAATATTATATCTTAAATAATAAAAAATTTAAAAAACTATTATTTAAGGATTTACAATAAACTTTTTTTGTATTACTTTTTCTTTAATAAAAATTTTAATAACATACATACCTTCCGGTAAATTGTTTGTTGACACATAATTATTTTGTAAAATACCTGAATTAACTACTTTCCCCGTTATATCGAATACAACAAATTTTGTATTATTTTCTACTCCTTTAATAAACAGTTTATCAGAAACAGGATTCGGATAAATAATTATATTTTCATCAACACCTTGTATGTTTACTTTGTCAGGAACAATAACTTTTATTTCTATACTGTCTTTTATTTGCGGATATTGTTCTCTAT
>CAYRJP010000108.1:5752-7279 GCA_964424425.1 uncultured Bacteroidales bacterium
TCAGGATTTACATCAACTATACCCGTAACTTCCGATGATAATTCACCAAGCCAACCCGCAACTTTATTTACGGCAGTTTGAATTTTTATGAAATTTATTTTATCAAGTTCTATATAATCACCATTGCTGTCAACAGCCCAACTAATATCAAAAGCATCACCACCGGTTCCTTCAATAGTTTTTGTGTAAGGGTTATCCGGTTCCCAACCCGAATAATTTATGTTTCGTTTCATGTTATCGGCAAATCCGAAAGGGTAATTACCCGATGTAATAAATGAAATATTTGAAGTGTCCAATCTGTCAATAATTTTAATACCTCTTAGTGTATAACTGTTTTCAGGAATATCGGGAAAACTATCATGCAACGGATAGTAAGGTTGTGTATGATATTCATTAGCAGGAATTACTCCCGTATTGCCGTTATTATCATCCCAATAAACATTTTTTGCAATATTTCCACCGGGATTATAATAAGTTATTTCATAATTTTTTACGGAAGTATCAAACCAATAGTCAGCTCCTGCAAGCAAATACCATGTATCATCGGGCAAACCATTATTATTTTCATCTTTCATCACATAAACAGCAGCTGGTTCTTTTGAGTTTTCCCAAGCATTACCAAACACTGTAAAATCTATTCCGTAAGGGTTATCGGGATTATTTTCAACAGGATTGTCAAAACCGACAACAATATAACCTCCAAATGCACCAAGTGTTACTCCGCCCCGTATTCCTCCAATAATAGTTTGTGCAGAATAAGGAAACCCGAAAGCAGTATTTATAAACTGTCCCGGTGCAGGATTATACTCAAATATTTTACTAATAAATTGATTTTCTTGAGCTTTTGTGTTAAAAAAAGTTAAAAATAAAATTGCAAAAAGTATTTTATTAAATTGCATCTTTAAAAAGTTAGATGCCCGGGATTGTATCGTTTCTTTGCTTTTATCCCGAAAGCATTGTTAATAAAAAAAGTTCAGGCAGGTCTTCTGACTTACTCCGGTATTTTGCCGCCTTCCCATTCCTAAATTGAAACAGTGGCAAGGATTGCCAAATACCTTTACAGAGATTACAGCAGCGGGAACTGTTGTCGATTCTCACGACATTCCCTTTTAATTCCACAATGGAAACCTGTTGCTGCAAAAGTAATATAAAATTATTTAAGATTTGATTTTTTTATCCGGTTGTTTTTTTACAGTCAACAAGTATTCTAACATTAAGGAAATTTTTGAAACATTAAGGCATTGAGGTAATTAAGAGGTTAGAAAATTAAGTTTTTTACCGCTAAGACGCAAAGTATCTTTGTCCACAAATTACACAAATTGACACTAATTTATTTTTCATCTTCGTTGCAAGCTCGGCTTCGACTATGCTCTCCGAAAAAATCGGAGTAAACTAACCTCCAAAAACTAGCCTCCGCAGCAACTTTCAACTTTATAAACTTTTAACTTTCAACTTATTATCGCATTTCTGCATTAAATCATTAAACCATTGTATCATTTTCTTTGTTGCTAATCCGGCTTCGACAAG
>CAYRJP010000109.1:0-7277 GCA_964424425.1 uncultured Bacteroidales bacterium
AATAAAGTAAAAGCCTATTTCGATATACTTACCGAGCAAGGTATTGTTGAAACAAAAGTTGATGATGAATTTATGGAGATATTCAAATTGTAGTTTATATAAAAACTATATTATCTGAGAAAGTGTAAGTTTTAGACCTGACAGATTTTTATTTACAAAATAAAAATCTGTCAGGTCTTTTTATTATTGGGAGATACTCCCAATTTGTTTACTGATAATTATTTAATAACTAATCTTTTGGCAATTTTAGTATTACCTTCTGATATCATTACAAGATAAATTCCTTTCGGGATATTTAATTTGTTTAAATTAATGTTATTAATATTTTCCCCGATTTTTGCATTAATATTTTTTGTGAAAACTGTAGTCCCTAAAATGCTTGTTATCGAAAGAGTTACATTTTGATTGTTGGAAGAATTAAATCTTACAGTCAGATTATTCGATGCTGGATTAGGATACAATTTAAGAGAGTTTGAAATAATACTATTATTTGAAATGTTTGCCGGTTTACCAATGCTGATATTGTCAATATACAGATAGTTTCCTTCTTTGCTAACCATCTGAAACTTAATTTTCATATAGTTTTTATCTTTATAACGACTTAAGTCAATTTCTTCGGTAGCCCATTCGTCATATTGAGGAACAAAAGATGATACTACATATTGGGTGTTACTTGTTGATAACGAAGAACCACTATTAAGGAATTTAAGAATCCAACTTTTGCCGCAATTAAATGATACATATACTCTTAATTGGTCTAATGACGAAGAATTTATTTGAGCATAAGCATAATCAAAATAAATTTTATAATTATCAATTTCCGATAAATTAATATTTGATGTTATCATGGTGTTAATAGTTCCGCTTTTGTTATCATAATTTTTTATTCGCATTGCTCTATTACCGTTTGAATAAAGTTCCCAGTTAGCTTCTCCACTATTTTTGAAAGTCCACGTTTTATAAAAATCGGCAGGATAATTAGGAAATTCAGTATCTTCCATATCCACAACTGCAGGAGCAACAATACCTCTTAAAGTATCAATTACAAAAACCAATTTATTTCTTGTCAGAGTATTTGTTCCGGCACTGTTACTTACAGTTAAACTAACTTTGTATAATCCCGGTTCGTTGTATGATACATATGGATTTTGTTCGTTTGACGAACTTGGACTTCCGTTTTCAAACGTCCAGTTCCAAGTATCAGGAGTTGAATTATATGTATAATCAATAAATTGAATAGTATCATTAGGTAAAATATCGGGAATTTCATCAATAAAATCGGCAACCGGCTTTGGAGTAGGTGCTTCATATCCGTCGTTTGTTCCTGTTTCTACAAGATTCTCATTTGTCCATAAATATTTTCTTCCACTTACTGAAGAGTTTAAAGCAGCTCTCATTCTTTCTGTTTGTCCTATGGTAAACATAGCATCGCATGTTGAATAGTCCATGAAATTTTGAACATTATCAAGTGAACCACAAGATACTTGATCTAAATTACAATGTTGGTTAACACCTATTGTCAATGGCGTGTCATCAACTCCGTCATCCATATCGCAGTTTGACGGAACTCCCGGTTTATTGGTGCTTCCCCAAGGATGAGCAAGATTTAAATAGTGTCCTATTTCGTGTGACAACACATGTCCGTCCGAAACATAATGATATATTGCAACTACACCGTCTAATTCAGGAGGAATTCCCGGATAGTGTGACCATGCTGCAGCACCAAATCCTATACTGCTGACTGTCCATATATTCAGATAACTATTCGGATCCCAATTGTGAATAGTGTATTTTAATAAATTTGATGCATTGTAAGTTAAATCGGTATTATAATATACAACTCCTGTTGTTCCGTTACCGTCAGGGTCTATTTTTGCAAGTTTGAATTTTACTTTTACGTCTCCTATTATATTTTTAAACTCCGATATAACGTTGCTTAAGTCATTGTTTTGTTTGCTGTAATCGGTATTTATTTGTTTAATACCATTTTCAATGGATTCAACCGATATGTGTTCATTTCCGTATTTGTGTAAAACATGAAATACAACAGGAATAATCAGAGTATCGTCAAACTTGGGGGAATGTTTTAAATACTCTTCGGTAAATTGTTTTAACTCTAATCTTTTTTGAATAATTGAAGGGTTTTTTGCTACAGCTATTGAATCGAAATAATCGGTTCCGCATTTATACTGAGCAAAAATGTTTAAACTTAAAATAACAGTAATAGTAGTAAGTAACAGTTGTTTCATAATTAGTAAAATTTATAATAGTTTTATTTTTTTACGGGATAATCAATATTATAATGTAACCCTAAACTCTCTTTTCGGTTTTGAGCAGCTTTAATAACAAGATACCCAACATTAATTAGGTTGCGTAATTCACACAACTCTTTTGACAAAGTAGATTTTTTGTAAAGGTCGTTGGTCTCTTGATAAATTATTTCAAGTCTGCGTAAGGCTCTTTCAAGTCTTAGGTTTGAACGGACAATACCCACATAATTACTCATTATCATCTGCATTTCTTTATAATTTTGAGTAATCAAAATCATCTCTTCGGGTAGTGATGTTCCTTTAAAATTCCATTCGGGAATATTTTTATTAATAGCTTGATTTTTAATTTTATTTATTGCATGTTTTGCTGCTCTGTGAGAAAAAACAACAGCTTCGCTTAATGAGTTTGAAGCTAAGCGGTTTGCACCGTGTAGTCCTGTTGATGCAACTTCGCCCGAAGCATACAAATTATTAATACTTGTTTCGCTGTTTAAGTTAACTTTTACACCTCCACATTGATAATGTGCTGCCGGAATTACAGGAATAGGTTGTTTGGTAATATCAATACCTTCAGTTTTACATTTTTCGGTTATATTTGGAAATTTGACAGTTAGTTCATTGGCATTAAGATGTGTGCAATCAAGATATACATAATCTAATCCGTGTGTTTTTATTTCATTATCAATGGCTCTTGCAACAATATCACGTGGAGCTAAACATCCGCGTTTATCGTATTTCCACATAAATTCTTTGCTATTTTTGTGTGTCAGCTTTGCTCCGAAACCTCTTAATGCTTCAGTAATTAAAAATGCGGGTTTTTCTTTCGGATTATAAAGTGCCGTAGGATGAAATTGTACAAATTCCATGTTTTCAACTAGTCCTTTTGCTCGATAAACAAGAGCAACACCATCACCAGTGGCTATAGTCGGATTTGTTGTTGTTTGATATAAATTTCCCGAACCGCCTGTGGCTATCATTGTGTTTTTTGCCAAAAAAGTATTAACATCGTTTGTTTTAAGATTAAGAACATAAGCCCCAAAGCATTTTATATTGGTGTTTGAGCGTTTTATCTCTTCACCTAAATGATGTTGAGTTAACAAATCAACTGCAAAATGATTTTCAAATACGCGAATATTTTTTGACTTTTTTACCCTGTCAATAAGAGCACGTTGTATTTCTTGTCCTGTATTGTCTTTATGGTGTAAAATACGTTTTTCGGAATGTCCGCCTTCACGAGCCAAATCGTAATCCCCCGATTTATTTTTGTCAAACTTGGCTCCCCATTCTATAAGTTCTTTAATACAAGCAGGGGCTTCTTCTACAACTATTCTTACTACATCTTTGTTTGAATATTTGTCGCCGGCAATAATTGTATCTTGAATATGCTTTTCAAAATTATCAGGCTCGTAAATTACTGCAGCAATACCCCCTTGTGCCAAGGATGTATTTGTATCTTGTAGTTTTGATTTGGTAACAATTGCTACTGTGCCGTGTTCTGCTACTTTTAAAGCAAAAGTAAGTCCTGCAACTCCTGAACCGATAACCAAAAAATCAAACTCTTTTTTCACTTAAATCAATATTTTCACTTAAATACTTACAACAAAAGTATATATTATTTTATGTAATAAGTAATGATTTTGAGTAAAGTTATATTTTCGGGTAAAATAAACATTTATTGAATAAATACATTTATTAATAATTGGAGAAAATAGATTATTCGGATTTTGTGTTGTCAACAGATTTAACAATTTTACCGTTTTTATAAATTAAAGTTCTGATAAGATTACCGTCATCATCATAAAAAAATCTTTTGCCATCCATTAATTTTCCGTTAACAAACTGACCTTCACGGTCAAGTTTCTTAAATTCATTGTAAGTTTTATAGTATCCTGTTTTGGTAAAAACATGAGGTTGAGAAGATGTTTTTTTATTATTTACAACTTGTAGTTTGGGAGCTGTTTGTTTTTTTGCGGGTTTTTCTGCAATTTCATATTCCTTAACCGATGCAACTTGAATTTTCCCGTCAACAAAATTTATCTCTGATTTTATACTTCCGTCAGGATAAAATTCAGTAAGAATACCGGCTTTTTTACCGTCAGTCCAATCGCCTTTAATCATTAATGAACCATCTTCGTAATAATATTTTTGCTTACCGGTTCGTCTGCCGTTTTCGTTATATTTCCATTCGTATGCCAAATTACCATTTTCGTGAAAATATTTATACTCTCCAACCCATTTATTAATTTTCCAAATACCTTGTTCCGATATTTTGCCATCTTCGTAGTAGAATTTTGCAGGTCCGTCAGGTCTGTTTTTTTTGTAAGTTATTTCGTGTTTAATTTTTCCTGATGGGTAATACCCTATCCAAATACCTTCTTTTTTATTATTGATGTATTTTCCTTTTTCAATAATATTTCCTGCTTTGTTAAATTTTACCCAAACACCTTGTTTTTTATTGTTAACATCACGCACATTAACAGTATCTCCTTTATAAAATTTAAAGGATTGTGAAAAACTTGTCGATGCTGCAAATAATATTATTGATATAAGAATTAATCTTATCATTTAATAAGGTTTTTTTCAAAAATACTATTTTTAGTTATTTAATAAAAACTTTATTTTAAAATACTGAATTTATTTTTTAAGGATAAAACAGATTTTCTGCAATTTGTGGAATCCCTGAAGCATTATGTTGATTTGCAATCAAATATTTTGATTTTTAAATATTTATTTATAATTTTGCACCCAAATATGAGGGGATTGAAAGATTCAGGGGACACAGAGTCCCCTGTTTTATTGAAACAATATGATAGATAAAAATATTATAGAAAATCTTGCAAAAGAGAAAATTGATGACACGGAAATCTTCCTTGTGGAGATAAAAGTTGACACAAACAATAATATTAAAGTATTTATTGATTCAAAAAACGGTGTCAGTGTTGACGATTGTATAGGAATTAGTCGTCATATTGAGCATTCTCTCGACAGAGAAGAAGAAGATTTTGCTTTGGAAGTATCATCGCCCGGTATAGGAACGCCGTTTAAAGTATTTGAACAATATGAAAAAGTTTTAGGAAAAACCATTGAAGTAATTCTTAAAACAGGAGAAAAAAATCAGGGAGTATTAAGTGAGTTGAATAAAGAAAACTTTACAATAAAATATCAAGTAAAAGAAAAACCGGAGGGTGCAAAGCGTCCTGTGTGGGTTGATAAAAATAGAACTATTGATTTTGCGGATGTGAAATCGACAATTGAAATAATTACATTTTAAGAATAAATGTTTAAAAGATGGAAAATTTAAACCTGATAGACACATTTTCGGAGTTTAAGGAGCTTAAAAATATTGACAGAGCTACTATGATGCGTGTTTTAGAAGATGTTTTCAGAAGCACTTTGGTAAAACGCTATGGAACCGATGAGAATTTTGATGTCATTATCAACATTGATAAAGGAGATTTTGAAATTTGGCGAAATCGTGAGGTTGTTGACGATGACGAACTTGAAGATTCAAATACTCAGATTACACTATCGGATGCAAAAAAAATTGATGAAGATTATGAATTGGGCGAAGATGTTACTGATGAGGTAAAACTTGAAGACTTTGGACGTAGAGCAATATTATCCCTTCGTCAAAATCTTTCAGCCAGAATAGCAGAACTTGAAAAAGACAATATTTACAGTATATATAAAGAAAGAATAGGTCAAATTATTACAGGCGAAGTTTACCAAGTTTGGAAAAAAGAAATTTTGGTTATTGACGACGAAGGTAATGAATTGATACTTCCTAAAACAGAACAAATACCCGGCGATTACTTTAGAAAGGGAGATACCGTAAGGGCTGTTGTTGTCAGGGTTGAAATGAGAAACAGTAATCCTTTGGTTATTTTAAGCAGAACAAGCCCCGTATTTTTAGAGAGACTTTTTGAGCTTGAAGTTCCTGAAATTTTCGACGGATTGATAACAATAAAAAATATTAAAAGAATACCCGGCGAAAGAGCTAAGGTTGCTGTAGAATCATACGATGAAAGAGTTGACCCTGTTGGAGCTTGTGTTGGTATGAAAGGTTCGAGAATTCATGGTATTGTTCGTGAATTGCGTAACGAAAATATTGATGTTATTAATTATACCAACAATACACAATTATATATCCAAAGAGCTTTGAGTCCTGCTAAAGTGTCAATGATAAAACTGAAAGAAGAAGATAAACGAGCCGAAGTTTATTTAGACCCTGATCAGGTTTCTCTCGCAATAGGAAAAGGAGGCTCTAATATTAAACTTGCCAGTCAGCTTACCGGTTACGAAATTGATGTTTATCGCGAAAGCAGCGAAGATGATGAAGACGTTGATTTAGAAGAATTTGCCGACGAACTCGAAAGTTGGATATTAGATGAATTGAAAGCTATAGGTTGCGATACAGCTAAAAGTGTTCTCGATTTATCGGTTGAAGATTTGGTTAAAAGAACCGATTTGGAAGAAGAAACAATTAGAGACGTTATTAAAATATTAAATTCAGAATTTGAATAAACAACTCTATTATTACAGTTTTTTGTTAAGTTAAAAGTAAAGGTCAAAAAATGACAAATAGCAATAAAATAAAAAGATTAAGTAAAATTGCAAGAGAATTTAATGTGGGTATTTCTACCATTGTAGAATATCTTCATAAAAAAGGGATAAATATAGAAAATAGTCCCAACACTAAAATATCTCCTGATGCTTATAGTCTTTTGTCAAAAGAGTTTAATGTTGACAGTAAGTTAAAAGAAGAGTCAAAAAAATTAGATATAGGAAAAAACAGAGGCAAACAAGAATTTGTTTCTATTGAAGATGACTCGGAAAATGAAAAAACGACAGAGGCAGAAGTAACTAATCAAGAACCGGAACCTGAAACTTCAACAAAAGATTCTGACGAAAAGAAAGTCGAAAAACCCGAAGAGATAATAGATGTTGTAACAAAAGAGACTGTAAAAGTAAAAGTTGTAGGTAAAATTGATATTAAAAAAGATAAAA
>CAYRJP010000110.1:0-7260 GCA_964424425.1 uncultured Bacteroidales bacterium
CTTACTATTATTTTTTCGATAGTTTTCTTTTGAAACGATACAATATCTTTATTTACTCCGTGATTTTCAAGTTGTTTGGGTATAAGATGCCGTTTAGCTATCTCTATTTTTTCTTCAATAATATATCCGCTTACTTCAATAACTTCCATGCGGTCTCGCAGTGGTGGTGCAATAGTTCCCAGAGTGTTGGCTGTAGCAATAAACATTACTTTTGATAAATCGTAATCAACATCAAGATAATTATCGTGAAAAGCGTTGTTTTGTTCGGGGTCTAGCACTTCTAATAATGCGGAAGCAGGGTCGCCGTGAAAATCGCTTGATACTTTATCTATTTCATCAAGAATAAATACAGGGTTTGATGTTCCTGCTTTTTTCATATTTTGAATAATTCGTCCCGGCATTGCTCCTATATAGGTTTTTCGATGTCCTCTTATTTCAGCTTCATCGTGTAATCCGCCAAGCGACATTCGTATATATTTACGTCCTAATGCTTCGGCAATAGATTTGCCAAGTGATGTTTTACCTACTCCGGGAGGTCCGTATAGGCATAAAATAGGAGATTTTAAATCGCCTTTAAGTTTTAATACGGCTAAATGTTCTAAAATTCTGTCTTTTACTTTTTCCAGTCCGAAATGGTCTCGGTCAAGAATTTTAGTTGCTCGTTTCATATCAAACACATCTTTGCTGTATTCGTTCCAAGGCAGGTCTAATAGTGTTTGTAAATAGTTCAGTTGAACAGAATATTCACCGGTTGCCGGATTTAATCGGTGCAGTTTGTCAGCTTCTTTTTCGAACAACTTAGCAATATCTTTATTCCATTTTTTTGATTTAGCTTTTTCTTTAAGCTCTTCAATATCTTTTTCAACGGGATTACCACCCAACTCGTTTTGAATGGTTTTTATCTGTTGGTTAAGCAAAAACTCTCGTTGCTGTTTGTCTAACTCCGATTTTACTTTTTTCTGAATATCATCTTTCAGCTCAAGCATCTGAATCTCTTTTGACAAAAATTCAAGTAATTTCAAACTTCTGTCAAACAGATTGCTTTCTTCAAGTAATTTTTGTTTTGCATTAAGTTTTAAATCGCTGTTTGAACAAATAAAATTTATTAAAAAGAATGGATTATCAATATTTTTTATTGCAAAAGCAGTTTCCGATGGTATATTAGGCGACATTTTAATAATACGCATCGATAAATCTTTTATTGAACCTACAAGAGCATCAAACTCTTCTGTTTTTTCTTCATCGGGCATATGTTCATTTACACCATTTACATATGCTGTAAAATAAGGGTCTTCCGACAAAAATTCTTTAACTTCAAATCGTTTTTTTCCCTGAATAATTACGGTTGTTGAATTATCGGGCATTTCCAAAATTTTAATAATTGTTGCAACTACTCCGAACCTGTTTAAGTCATTTTTTGATGGTTCTTCAATCAGAGGGTCAATTTGAGCAACTGTTCCTATTATTTTATCTTTGGCAAAAGCCTCTTTTATTAATCGCAGCGATTTGGTGCGACCAACATTTACCGGCATAACAACTCCCGGAAACATCACCATATTTCGTAATGGTAAAATGGGTAATAAGTCGGGAAAGTTAAAATTGTCTAAGCCGGCTTGTTCATCGTCGGAAATAATGGGAAAAAATTCACCACCGCCGTTGTCATTTTCAGATGAAAATATTTTATCAAGATTAAATTCGTCCATATTTTATATTTAGTATTCTAGTAAATATTAAGTTAAAAAAATATTATTATGCAATAATATCATGTTTTTTGTTATTTTCTCATTTTTTCGGTCACATTGTCATAAAATAACAAAGATAAAATTGCTGCATAACATTAGACAATAGATGTGCCAAAAAGTTTATAATTTTCTAAAACTATAAAAAAAGATTTTGTTTATTCGTTTCGATGTTTTTTTTAATTTGATGTAAAGATAAGTTACTTATATAGGCTTAGCGACTCTCTTTAAGTTGTGAGTTTTTTTAGTTTTGTTTTCTATTTTTTATAACTTGCACATATTGAGCAAAAAACTTTATTTAAAAGTAATAAAACAGTTATGACTGTTGTATTTGTTCTATAATTGTAAAACACAAAAAATAAGATATGAATAAAATAATATTCACATTCGTCATTTTGATATTGTTTTTTTCATCGTGCAAAGATGATGAAAAACGAACAAGTTTTATGGGCTCGTGGAATTGCGAGGAACATTCCGACGAGTTGGGGACAAGGCTTTATCAGACTAATATTTTACGAAATCCGTATAATCAAAACGACAACGATTATGTAATTAATAATTTTCATAATTTGGGTTCTGATACCGAGGTGTTTGTTACCGAAGAAGAACCGGGTAAACTTACCATAACCGGTACTTCGTATGACGGAATTGTATTTACCGGTTCCGGTGTTATTGCCGAAGATTTTTCAACCATAAAATGGCAATATCAAGTTAACGACGGTTTGAGTAATCCTTGGGTTACATCAACCTATTATTAATTATTCAAAAATCATTGAATACGGACGTTCAACTAATTCACCCAATTCTTGAACTCCAATACTTCTTGCTTTACGATAAGTTTCTTTACCATCAAAAAATATTAAAATAACGGGAACTGTAAAAATTGAATATCTGCCTGCAATGTCAGGTGTTTTTTCTGTATTTACATATACTAATTCTATTTCAGGAAATTTTTCCGCAAAATATTCTTCAATTTTTGGTTTTAAAGTTTTACACACATTGCATCTGTCGTGTGAAAAATAAACCAAAACACCGACTTTTTCAGCCAAAACACTTTCAAACTCCTCTGCCGATTCTATTGTTCTCATAATTTTAATTATTAAAATGGTAATATTATTTTTTATAAATTAATGCAACTGCATATGCCGATATTCCTTCTTCGCGTCCTTCAAAGCCTAGCTTTTCGGTTGTAGTTGCTTTTATTGATATGGCATCGCTATCTGTTTTGCATACTTTGGTTAAAGTCTTTTTCATTTCAGGAATTAAATCTTTCACTTTTGGTTTTTGTAAACTTATTGTCGAATCAATATTGCCAATAGTATATCCTGCTTGTTCGATAATATCAATAGTTTTTTTTAATAATATTTTACTGTCAATTCCTTTGTAATAATTGTCGGTGTCGGGAAAATGATAACCGATGTCTCGTATATTTGCTGCTCCAAATAAAGCATCGCAAATGGCATGAATCAACACATCGCCATCGGAATGTCCTACTGAACCTTTTGTGTGCGGAACGGTAATTCCCCCAATGGTAAGAGGTAATCCTTTTGAAAGTTTGTGCACATCGTATCCGAAACCTATTCTGAAATTCATAATTAAAAATTTGATGCAAAATTATAAAAATAAATTTTAACCGAAAGTTTACTTTTTTAAGATTGATATTGTTTGTCGGGTTCTTTTAAGATAGGAATAAATTACACATATTCAAATATTTATATATTTACATCTGTTGCATTAATAGATTAAAATATTTATTCAGGTGTTTTATAATGTTTAAGGGATAAATAATAAGAGTATGAAAAATTAAAATATTTATCAATAAATATTAAATTAAATAAAAAAAGAAAGGCATTAAAATATCAATTTATAATTTACAATAGTAAATGCTGTTAAACATATTGCTATTAAACATTAATGTTTTTCTATTTCATATTAATCATAATTACGAAATTGGTAGAAACAATTTAAATCACAACAAACCATGGATAGAATTAAAATTTTAGACCAGTTGAAAAAACAAACACCTAATGAACCGGAGTTTCATCAGGCAGTAACAGAAGTATTGGAATCAATCGAAGAGGTTTACAATCAAAACCCCAAGTTTGAAGCCCACAAAATTATCGAAAGAGTTATAATACCCGATCGTATTATAATGTTTCGTGTGCCTTGGATGGGTGATGATGGTGAGATTCATGTAAATCAAGGTTACAGAGTTGAATTTAACAGTGCAATAGGACCTTACAAAGGAGGTTTGCGTTTTCATCCTGATGTAACTTTGGGTACTTTGAAGTTTTTAGGATTTGAGCAAGTATTTAAAAATGCTTTGACAACATTGCCTATGGGTGGTGGAAAAGGAGGCTCTAATTTTGATCCTAAAGGAAAATCCGATAATGAAGTTATGAGATTTTGTCAAAGTTTTATGACAGAACTTTATCGTCATGTAGGACCCAGCACAGATGTTCCTGCCGGAGATATTGGCGTAGGTGGTAGAGAAATCGGTTTTTTATACGGACAGTATAAGAGAATTGTAAATCGTTTTGAAGGCGTATTAACAGGAAAAGGTATTGATTGGGGCGGAAGTTGGATTAGAAAAGAAGCTACCGGTTACGGACTTGTTTATATGACTCAACATTGGTTAAAAGAGCATGGAACAAGTTTTAAAGGAAAAACTGTTGCTATTTCAGGTTCAGGTAATGTTGCAATTTATGCTGCCGAAAAAGTTATGGATTTAGGCGGTAAGGTTATTACCATGTCTGACTCAAACGGTTGTGTTGTTGACGAAGAAGGTATTGACTTAAACTTAGTTAAGCAAATTAAAGAGGTTGAGAGAGGACGTATTAAAGAGTATGTTGAAACAAGATATAATGCAAAATACAGCGACAATAGAAACGATGTTTGGAAAGTTAAATGTGATGTTGCATTGCCTTGTGCTACTCAAAACGAACTTGACAAAGAAGCTGCCGAAGCTTTGGTAAGCAACGGATGTCTTGTTGTTGCCGAAGGTGCTAATATGCCTGTTACTGCCGATGCAGTTCACTATTTGTTAGGACAAAAAGTAGGTATGATTCCGGGTAAAGCTGCCAATGCAGGTGGTGTTGCAGTATCGGGTCTTGAAATGACACAAAACTCAATGAAATTACAATGGACACCAAAAGAGGTTGACGAAAAATTGTATGAAATTATGAGTAATATTCACGATGCTTGTGTTAAATACGGTAAGCGTGACGACGGTTATGTAGATTATGTTAAGGGTGCTAACGTTGCAGGTTTCTTAAAAGTTGCCAACGCAATGATAGACCAAGGTTTAATATAATAGTTAAACAACAACCATTTTTAAGAACAAAAGCCGCATTTTTTAGTGCGGCTTTTTTTATTCGGAAAAATTTATTGAGATTCAATTAACACATAAACTTTTTTCGTTTATCAACATATATTGATAAGTTTGTAGGTTCGATTTTAGATAAAGTTCCATATCTTTTGCTTTATCGGGATATTTGTTGATGTAATTTGTTTTATCTGAGTTTTTATATTTATAAAGTAACTTATTATTATCTTTTAAAATAAATAAAAATTTATTATCAAGAGCTGCTACTTTGTTGTCGCCATTTATCATAATGTAGGGTCTTTTTTCGTTTATTAAGTCAACTCCTAGAGTATTGTTAATATATGTTTTTTTTAACATTCCCATTAATGTGGGATAAATATCAATTTGTCCACCTATGCAATTATATTCTTTCGAATTCAAAAGATTAGGAGCATAAAATATAAGCGGAGAGTGATGATAGTTTAATGAAATAGGATATTTAACGTCAATGGGAGCACCATGGTCAGCTACAAAAACAAATATTGTATTATTAAACCAATCGGTTTTTGATGCTAAGGTTATAAATTTATGTAATGACCAATCGGCATATTCAATAATTTGTTTTTTTATTTCTTTGCTATGAGGATGAAAATATTCGGGAACATAATAAGGACCATGGTCGCTTGCTGTCATAAATCCCACAAAAAAAGGTTTCCCGATTTGATAAAGATTATTAATTTTTTGAATTGAAAAACGAAACATAAAATCATCGGGCACACCTAAAGTTGTTTTAACTTCTTTCATAGGATAGTCCGATTGAGTAATTACATTGTCAAAGTCGTTGGCATGTAAAAAACCTTCGGCATTATCAAATTGTCCATCGTGAGTAATGAAAAAAGTTGTGGAATATCCAAGTTGTTTTAATGTGTGCGACATACTCGAATATCTTTTTATTTTCTTCATTGTATGTTGTCGGTATAATGCAGGATAAGAAAACAGTGTGCTGAAAATTCCGTTAAAAGTATGTTCTCCTGCTGTATAGATATTTTTAAAAAAGTATGATTGATAAGATAAACTGTCTAAAAAAGGAGTGAGATTATCTTTGTTCCCAAATCTTTGCATTTTTGCGGCACTCATACTCTCCATTATAATAATAACAATATTGGGCTTATTATTATTTATGGTATCCGGTGAAATTTCTCGTGCTATTGGTGAATTATTCAACTCTTTTTTAATGCCAAGATATTTTTTAACATTATTTATTGCTATTTGATTGCCGATAAGATTAATGGGTTTGTTTTTTATATCTTTACTATCAAGATAACTGCGCAGAAGAGTAAAAACCGGATTTAATCCGAGTTGATTTAAAAATGGATTGTTGCAAAAATATGCGGTTCCTGTTCTTATGGGTGATTTTTCTTGCAATCGTCCTCTTATTCCTGCAAATATCAGTAAAAGAATAAATAGTGAAATTACTGATTTTAATATTATGCTTTTGTTAGTGTTGGAATATTCTGCTTTTTCATAAGCAGAAAATATTTTTTTTAATAATTTATAAAATAAGAAAATTAGCAGTAAAAAAGGTATCAATATTAAAATATAACGTGGTTCTTCCACTATCATTTTAATAACAAACAGAGGGCTGTCCATCCATTCAAATGCTCCTATTTCAAATCTTTTAAAAAATTGATTAAAGTATGGTATGTCGGCAGCACTTATCATAAAGCTTATTGAAAAAAGGGAGAGTAATAAATAAAAAATAGCTTTTGAAATATATTTGTTTTTTTTATTTATTACAGATAAAATAAGCATTGCCAATGCAGGAAAAAACACTATGTATCCTGTTATTACAATATCAAATCTGATACCGATTATAAAAGCATATATTGTATCTTTTAATATTTCAAATGAAAAATTAAGTCTGTGAATTTCCGATATAAAAAGTATAAGTCTGAAAATAAAAAAAGTGCTTATTGCAAGAGTATAAATCTTTACAATTGTTAGTAATGTTGTTTTAAATTCTTTATTCATCTGTTTATAATTTAATTTTTAGTTGTCAGATGGAACATCCTATTTGCTAATTCAACACTTTGGATTTTGCTTTTCTGCAATAATAATGCTTGTATGTGTAAAATAAACTTATCAGTGAATGTTTCATGTTTTTCTTTTTTAAGAAATGATTTATCAAGCCATTTCTGCAAATCAATTTGTTTTTAT
>CAYRJP010000111.1:0-1063 GCA_964424425.1 uncultured Bacteroidales bacterium
CAGCGATAAATCAAAAGATATTGCCGAGAGAAAATTTAAAGGAAATTTGCTTGATGCCGATTTGAATGTAGTGGAAAACCTGCCTGAATTAAAGGATAACTACGTAATAATGGAGTTTTCGTATATAATGCAAAGCACAGAAAGTACTTGGAGTTATTCAGAATGGGGAATTGAAGATGGTAAGGCACAAATGATAGATTATTATTCGGGAGGAACGGAAAAAGGGCCTGATGCTTTAATTGTGCTTATGCCTGATTTCAGACTTATGCCTGATAAATATCCGTATTTTGTAAGAACTTACGAAGATTTACTTTTTCTTGAAAGGTCAAAAGCAAAAACAGTAGCTCGTATGCAAAATAAAATAGAGAGATATCTTGAGTATGCACATTCAAAATAAAACTCTTTATTTAACTAACCAATCTAAAGCCTCATCTTTGGTTTGAAAGGATTTTGTCTCGTATCCCGAAAATAAATTCACCATATTAAGAAGAATTCTTTTAGCACCTGAAACTCCTATCACAGCAGATTTTTTCACAAACGGGCGAGCCATTTTTGTTGATTCTTTTAAAAATCTTGTAGCATCTCCATAAATATAAGAATCATTTAAATCTGTTAAAACAAGAATATCTTTAATATTATTTTCAAGATAATACTTAGTTCGTTTAATGGTTTCACCCACTTTTTCTTGAAATTTATCGGGATGTTTTAATCCGCGATAATCAAGATAAATAATATCTTTTCCTTTATGAGTTATTATTTTTGTTTCTTCTGTATATTTTTGATTCATGGCTTTGTTATTTAAAAAGGTTAAGTATTTAAAAATACAAAAAAAAGTATCAAGTATAACATTTAGAACTGTTTTTTTGAAAAAATATTGTATAATTAGCTATTTGACAGTATATTGCATACAACGGAACATTGTTAATTAATTTTAAATCATGTTAAACATTATTAAAAAAAGCTCTATTGTGTTAATATCAGTAGTGACAATTAGAATTTTATCATCGTGTATAGGATTGTTTGGAGGAGATTGTGACTCCAATGTTATTTATTACGATATTGA
>CAYRJP010000111.1:1163-4950 GCA_964424425.1 uncultured Bacteroidales bacterium
ATTCCTGCAAATAGTGATATTTCTAAAGATATTTTATTTAATGCCGATAATAATGACATCGGTAAACTATACTCTAATTTTGAGGATATTAAAAGTTATTTAAATAAAACAGAAAACTATATTGGAAATGTTTTCTATATTTTTTATAAAAATGCTGTTCAAAATGATAGTGTCCAATTTGTTGTTGAATTATCTTTATCCGATGGAAGAGCAATAGTTGACACATCGAATGTTATCAGAATAGTTCGTTAAATTAGAGTTTGTCTATAAAGTTTGATTTCTGTGTTATTGCGTTATTTATTGTTGTATCTTTAACAAAACCGGAGGGATAAAGAATTTTTAATATATCCTTAGTGTGAATAGATACTCCCTTACTGCGATTTTTTAATACAATAACAGTTGATGAATCTTTTTGAATTCGTATCAATAAGGTTTTGTATCCGTGCCACCAACCTGCATGAAACAGTATCTTGGTTGAATCTTGTAAATAATACATTCGCCAGCCGTATCCGTAATTTGATTTAAAATGTAAGGGTTTACCCATGGGTAAAAATGCTCGCTGTAAAGTATCAAATTTTATTATAATATTTTTATACAATCCTTGATCCCATTTAAAAAGGTCGATAGTTGAACTGTAAACTCCTTTATCGCCTAAAACTCCGTCAAGATAATTTGGTTCTGCCTTACGATGACGATACAAATAACCCGTTGTATTACACTTTTGTTTGCCCGAAATAATATCTTTGTAAGTAAATGTTTCAGTCATATTTAATTTATCGAAAATATTTTTTTTCAGATAATTTGAAAAAGACATTCCCGAAATTTTTTCAACAATAGCGGCAAGCAAAGCATATCCTGTATTGCTGTATTGATAGCGTCTGTTTGGCGGATAATATGCTTGCGGATGTTTGGTTATCATTTCATTTACAAGGTTGGTGTTTGAAATAATAGTATCGTAGGTAGTAGGTATATATTGATAAAAATAAGTGTAATTGGGTAATCCCGACCTGTGAGTAAGCAATTGCTGTATTGTTACACCTTTATAAGGAAATTCGGAAAAAAACTTTTGAATACTATCGGTATAATTAAGCAAACCTTTACTGTGCAATTGCATTATCGCGACAGCGGTAAATTGTTTTGATACCGAAGCTAATTGAAAATCAGAGTGTAAGGTTAAAGAATCTCTCTTTTTAAAATCGGCATATCCGAATGCTTTTGAATAAAAAATTGAGTCTTTTTGTCCTATTAATACAACACCGTTAAATTCGGATTTGTTTTTATTAAAAAATAAAGAATCAACTTTTGTTTTTGCATTTTCGGGAAACGAAAAGAATTTTACTTTGTCAGGTTGCTCAATATTATTGTGAAAGCCGTTTTTTTTGCCAAAAGCATAAAAAGCTGTTGCAAAAGCAACAGCCCACCATATAAATAGTAATTTATTCTCTTTAATAACTTGCATTTTAAACTTTTGATAAAGCAAATTGGATATTATCAAGCCAGTTCATATAATCGTGCATAGCAGCCGAAATAACTTCAAGAGCTTCGTCTCTTCCGTAAATATCGGGTATTTCGGTATTAGCCTCTATGCCGGGCAAATTTTTATAAGTCAAAAAATAGTGTTTAAGCCTGTCAACAACTATTTCGGGCAAGTCTTTAATGCACTCTATTTCTCCGTAGGTAGCATCATCTTTAAGCACCGCAATAATTTTGTCGTCAGCCTCTTTACCGTCAAGCATTCTGAATCCGCCAATGGGTTTTGCTTGCACTAAAATATCGCCGTGTGTAATGGTCTTTTCGGTTAAAATAACAATATCAAGCGGGTCGCCGTCACCTTTTATGTTTTTTAATCCTGTTTTATCCATACAATACTTACCGATTTTATCGCCGCAATATGTTTGCGGTAAAAAACCGTATAAAGCAGGAATAATATTCGAATATTTTTGTGGGCGGTCTATCTTTAAGTATCCGCTTGATTTATCCACTTCGTATTTTACCGTATCGGTAGGCACCATTTCAATATAAGCCGTTACTTTTTCGGGTGCTTCTTTTCCTATATCTACTCCGTGCCATGGATGCGACTTATAACGTAATCCCATTAGTCTGCCAATGGGGTCCATTAATTTACCGTTAATTTGCATATTTTATTTTTTATAACTACAACAAGCCGGTTATCAATTTGTTGCACTTTTTTATTTATGGAAATAAATATTGTAAAAATTATTTTTCTTTTCCTGCGTCGTTGCGTGATTTTTCGCCAAGATAACCCCCATGATGTCTTAATGAGTAATCTTTGCTGGTAAATCCGATTTTTTTCATCAACATTACAACAAGCATATCTCCAATTACTGTCATAGTTGTTGTTGATGTGGTAGGAGTCAGTTCTAGAATACAAACTTCTTTGGGATTTCCTGTTTCCAAAAGAGCATCGGCAGCTTCGGCAACTTTACTTTGCGGATTCGATGTAATTACAATAATAGGTATTTCAGGAATTAACCTTTTTGCTAAAAATATCAATTCAACAATTTCACGTGTTTTTCCTGAATTTGAGATAAGTAAAAGAGCATCGTTTTTTTGAATTACACCTAAATCACCATGCTGAGCATCGCTGGGATGCAGGTATATTGCAGGTGTTCCGGTAGAGCTGAAGGTGGTAGCCATATTTATTGCTATTTGTCCGGCTTTTCCCATTCCGCTTGTAACAAGTTTACCGCCTTTACCATGCACTTTTTCGTGAATAATATTTACCGCTTTTTCAAATTGGTCGGTAACAGGTATATTCAATACGGCTTCCGCTTCTTTTTTTCGTAGTTCCAATATTTCTTTTATCATATCTATTTAAAAAAATCATTTAAATATAAAATAATCGTAGAGTGAGTTATATATTTTAAATTTATTGTTTATTTATTAAACATTTTAAAAAAATTACTTACTCTGTGATTTTAAAATTAATTTTTTATTTATTGCTCAAAAGTTCTTTTACTTCTTGATAAACTTTTTGTCCCGTAAATTTGAGTTTTTCGTCAAGAACTTTATAGTTAGCTGAAAATCCGAAAGAGTTAAGTCCCCAAACACTACCATTTTCGCCAACTAATCCTTCAAGGTTTACAGGCAATCCTGCTGTTAATCCAAAACGTGGAATACCGGCAGGTAAAACGTTGTTTTGATATTCTTTGGGTTGATTTCTGAACAATCCCTCTGATGGCACAGAAACAATACGCACTTTAATATTATCTTTTTCAAGTAATTCGGCACCTTCAAAAAGAGTTGATACTTCTGAACCACTTGCCAAAAGAACAACATCGGGTTTATCGTTTGTATCTTTAACAATGTAAGCTCCTTTTTTGGTATTTAAAGCCTGATTGTAGCTGCCATCGGGAATATTGTTAATATTTTGACGCGAAAGAATAAGTGCTGTAGGGGTATTTTTATTTTCCAAAGCTAATTTCCAAGATACTGTTGTTTCGTTAACATCGGCAGGACGCAGTACCATAACAGAATTTTTTCCACTGTGATTTTTCAGCTTTTCCATTAATCTGATTTGAGCTTCTTGCTCAACAGGTTGGTGGGTAGGTCCGTCTTCACCTACTCTGAAAGCATCGTGTGTCCATACATAAACCACTTGCAGCTCCATAAGAGCAGCCATACGCACTGCAGGTTTCATATAGTCTGAAAACACAAAAAATGTTCCGCATACGGGAATAATACCTCCGTGAAGAGCCATTCCGTTCATTATGCTTGCCATTGTAAGCTCTGCAACTCCGGGTTGAAAAAATGCACCCGAAAAATC
>CAYRJP010000111.1:5050-7158 GCA_964424425.1 uncultured Bacteroidales bacterium
CCACTTTTTTTCTTTTTCTTTTTGTTCGGCAGCTTGTTTTATAAGTTGTTCTCTTCGTTTTTGGTACAATTCTTTTACATCGTCAAAAACAGCAAACGGATTATCGGGATTTCCGCCAAGGTTTTCAACAGTTTTATTAAAATCGGCACCGGCAGCCGAAATAGGTTGCCCGTGTGTTGATGTTCTGTTTTCGAAACTGTTACCATTTGCATCAACAGCACCTTTACCCATAATTGTTTTTCCTATAATAAGAGTTGGTTTATCATTGCTGTTGTTTGCTTGTTTTAAAGCATTGCGAATTTCATCGGCATTATTACCATTAATGGTGATAACATTCCATCCCCATGCTTCATATTTTTTTGCAGTATCTTCCGATGTTACATCTTCAACACTTGTTGAAAGCTGTATATTGTTGGCATCGTAATACATTATAAGGTTATTAAGCCCTAAATGTCCGGCAATTCGTCCTGCACCTTGTGAAATCTCTTCTTGAATTCCGCCGTCGGAGATAAAAGCATAAGTTTTATGAGCCATCCATTCACCAAAACGGGCAACCATGTATCGTTCGGCAATTGCAGCACCAACAGCCATTGTATGACCTTGTCCGAGTGGTCCTGATGTATTTTCAATACCTCTCTTAATATCAACTTCGGGATGTCCGGGTGTTACGCTTCCCCACTGTCTGAAACTTTTCAGGTCGTCAATGGTATAATTTCCTGCCAAAGACAAAACACTGTAAAGCATTGGTGACATATGACCGGGGTCGAGAAAGAATCGGTCTCTGTATGCCCATTTCATATCCGAAGGGTCGTAATTTAAAAATTCGGTATATAAAATATTTATAAAATCAGCTCCGCCCATTGCTCCTCCCGGATGTCCCGACTTTGCTTTTTCTACCATTGCTGCCGATAATATTCTGATATTATCTGCTGCTTTTTCCTGAATTGATTTAATTGCCATTTTATTTTGTATTACTTATTGTGTTGTTCGAAATATCTAATTTTCTGAATCTCACTTGATTTAAAATAAATCTTTTTATTAATTTTTGGCAAAGTTATACTTTTTTGCAGAAGTTTTTTTATCAAAAAAAAGATATTGTATTTTTATGTTAAATAAAGTTTTCAAATCTGATATTTTTTATATTAAACAAAATAACACAAACATCAGTTTGTTTTGTTATATTGCTGATTTGCAATATTTTAAATATAACCGATAAGATATAAAGCAGAAAACCGTTATTACAAATTAATGTTCTAAAATATGTATTTTACAATTATCTAAAATCTATAAATAAGATATTTTTTATTATGAAACAGCTATCTGTTACATATCTTTTTTGTGTAACGAAATATTTAAACTATTTTTGTTAAAATTTTAGTTACATGGATTATAACACACAAAGAGGGAAACTGGTAATGCGTGAATACGGACGCAATATCCAAAGAATGGTAGAGCATTTGAAAAATACTGACGACAGGGATGAACGTAACCGTTTGGCGAAAGCCATTATTCAGGTTATGGGAAATGTAAATCCGCACCTGCGAGATGTTTCTGATTTTACTCATAAGTTGTGGGATCATCTGGCAATAATATCAAATTTTGAACTTGATATTGATTCTCCTTATCCTACTCCCAACAGAGAAGATATTTATCAGAAGCCCGAAAGATTAGAATATCAAAGTGTTGACGATATTAAGTTTAAACACTACGGGAAAATAATTCAGGAAATGATTAATACTGCTGTTGATTTTCCCGAAGGAGAAGAGAAAGATTTTTTGATTGAAGTTATTTGCACACAAATGAAAAAGTCGTTTGTTACGTGGAATCGTGAAAATGTAAACGATGAGCAAATATTTAATGATTTATTGTATTTGTCGAATAATAAATTAAAAATTCCCGAAGGGTTAAAATTGAAAGAAGCTCGCGAATTTCTACCTAAGAAAAGTAATACTCCTTCAAACAGGAAAAATTTGGGTAGAGATAAAAAAATGCAAAAGAAAAGAAGAAAATAAAAACTCTTCTAAAAAATAAAAAACAGTTATTGCGAAAGTAAAATCTGTTAACTATCAATATATATTTTTAGTTAACAGATTTTTTATTTTGTTTGG
>CAYRJP010000112.1:0-7133 GCA_964424425.1 uncultured Bacteroidales bacterium
TTCAAAAAATGCTTGATATTTCTGCCGAATTAGGATTATAATTTATGTAAATTTATATTGTCATAAATTTTTATCTTTATGCGATAAATGCTGATTTTTTATTTAGTATTTGTAATATGACGTGTTTTATTAATTAAAGTTAACACGCATCAAATGAAATATTTAGGATATCTAATTTTAATTATATTATTATTTATAAGTTTTTCGGCATTTACGCAAGTAAAAAATGTTGAAACCGATAACGGGTATAATATATTTTACTATCCAAACGGGCAGATAAGCAGCGAAGGAAATATGATAAACGGTAAGCCCGACGGTCTTTGGAAGGCTTATTATGTTAACGGAACGCTTAAATCGGTTGGTTTGCGCAGAAATGCACTTTTGGATAGTGTTTGGGTTTTTTATAACGAAAACGGAACAATTAAAGAGAAAATAAATTATTTACACGGAAAGAAAAGCGGTTATTATTATAAATTCGATTATTTTAAAAATAAAAATGACAGTTTGGTAAGTTACCTTGCAAGTAGAGAACTGTATATTGATAATAAAAAAAATGGTATTTCGGAATATTATTATTTAAATGGTCAGCTGCATTTATCGGTAAATTATAAAGACGGTAAAAAGCACGGAATAGCTAAGGAATATAACGAACAGGGTGTTTTAATTTCAATTATTGAGTATCGTTACGGAACAGAAATCGACCGTGAAAATATAAATCGTTATCGGGATAGTTTGAAGGTAGGAGTGTGGAAAGAGTTTTATCCCAACGGAAAACTTAAATCGGAAATGAATTATAAAGACGGTGTTCTTAACGGTATGGTAAAGTTTTACGATTTAAGCGGTGAACTTTTAAAGGCTTACAGATACGAAAACGGTGTGTTGAAAGATACTTCGTTAACCATTGAAAAACAGATAGATATTGTAGAAGAATATTATAATCGTAGAGATACAGCAGGTAATTTAATAAAAAAATCGAGCGGTGGTTTTGTAAACGGTGTTCCGGTGGGTGTTCATCGGACTTACGATTCGCTTGGACGAGTGAACAGCAGTAGATTATACGATAGTAAAGGAAATTTAATAGGTAAAGGAATAGTTACCGAAGAGGGTGATAAAACCGGTGATTGGACATTTTTTTATTCAACGGGACAAGTTAAATCAAAAGGAAAATATCATTTAAACAGAAGAGTAGGACAGTGGATTTATTATTTTAAATCGGGAAAAGTTGAGCAGCGTGGTATTTTTTATAAAGGTGTTCCTGACGGAGTGTGGATTTGGTATTTTGAAAACGGTAATATTCATCGAAAAGAATTATATAGGTTAGGACGCGAAGACGGCGAATCGGTAGAATATGATATTGAAGGAAATATTATTGCAGAAGGAAATTATTCCGAAGGTTTAAAAGTGGGAGAGTGGTTTTATAATTTTTACGGTCATACCGAAAAAGGTAATTATGAAAACGGTTTACGTTCCGGTGAATGGATTTATACATATAATAACGGGCAACTTTATTTTAAAGGAAATTTTATAGAAGGAAATCCTGACGGAAAGCATATTTATTATTATAGAAACGGTAAGTTAAAAGAGGTGCGATACTATATTTTCGGACGAAAAGAAAAAAATTGGGAGTATTACGATTATTACGGCACATTGCTTAAAATTTTAACTTTTTCAAACGATAAACTGATTAAAATAGACGGAGTTACCGTTGAAAATTAAAATATAATTAAATGAAGGTTTACAAGGAATTAGCAGGACAGACAATTATTTACGGTTTAGGGACAATAATTCCGCGTATATTAAACTTTTTACTTACACCGCTATACACATACACTCTTACCAACCAATCTGATTTTGGTGTTATTACCGAGCTTTACAGTTATGTTGCTTTTTTTATGGTATTTCTTACTTTCGGTATGGAAACTACTTTTTTCAGATATAGTAATTCATCTGAAAATAAGCGACTTATATTTAATAATTCATTTGGAACGCTACTTTTTACTTCATCGTTGTTTTTAATTATAATTTTAACTTTAAAAAATCAAATTGCAGGAACAATAGGTTATTCAAATCATTCAATGTTAATTGTTTACTTGGCTTTTATAATATTTTTTGATGTTATTACCGCCATACCGCTTGCAAAATTACGAAACGATAATAAAGTTGTATTTTTTACTGTTATTCGCACTTTGAATGTGGCAATTAACATAGGTTTAAACGTATTCTTTTTTGTTATTTGTAAAGATTCGCATAATGAATTTTTAAGTTCGTTATATAATCCTTCTATTGGAGTGGGATATGCTTTTATAAGTAATTTGGCAGCATCTTTTTTCACTTTCGTGATACTTTTACCTCAAATATTTAAGTTTAATTTTAAAATTGATTTTTTAATTTTAAAAAAGATGTTAAAATATGCTGCACCTCTTGTAATTGTTGGGTTGGCAGGAATGGTTAATGAAGTAGCCGATAAAATTTTTCTTAAATATATTACGCCTGAATATCTTGTTCCTTTAAAGCAAGTTGCTATTTACGGGGCAAATTATAAGTTAGCTGTTTTGATGACAATATTTATACAAATGTTTAAATATGCGGCTGAGCCTTTCTTTTTTAAATATTCAGGTAACGACGATGCCAAAAATATTTACAGTAAAATTATGACTTGGTTTGTAATTTTTTGTCTTTTTATATTTTTATTGGTATCGTTAAATCTTGATATTTTTAAATATTTAATAGGTTCAAATTATCGGTCGGGTCTTTATATTGTTCCTATAATATTGGCTGCCAATATGTTTCTTGGTATTTATTATAATCTTTCGGTTTGGTATAAATTAAATAATTTAACAAAATACGGAGCGGTAATTTCGCTTGTTGGAGTTGTAATTACTGTGGTTTTAAATTTTTCGTTGATTCCCGTAATCGGTTATTTAGGTTCGGCAATAGCAACATTTGCTTGTTATTTTTCAATGATGATTATTTCTTTTTTTATTGGAAAAAAATTTTATAAAATTGAATATCAGGTAAAACGTATTGTAGGTTATGTATTTTTGGTATTTTTTCTTTTTATATTGCATACTTTAATGCAATTTAATCAGTTATATTTAAATATTTTATTTTCATCAGGTTTAATCTTATTCTATTTATTTATTGTTATTAAGGTTGAATCAATTAATTTTGAAAATTTTAAGATGTTTTTTAAAAAAGCATAAATTTATTTTAGTTATGGATATAAAAATTGTAAATAAATCTAATAATCCTTTACCTAAGTATGAAACACTATTGTCGGCAGGAATGGATTTAAGAGCTTTTATTAACGAAGATATAATTCTTAAACCATTGGAGCGAAAATTGATACCTACCGGATTATATATTGAATTACCCGAAGGCTATGAAGCACAAATACGTCCGCGAAGCGGTTTGGCTTTTAAGCACGGACTTACGGTATTAAATACTCCCGGCACAATTGATGCTGATTACAGAGGTGAGATAAAAGTTATTTTGGTAAATTTAAGTAACGATAATTTTACAATAAAATCGGGTGAAAGAATTTGTCAGATGATAATATCAAAACACGAAACCGTTAAATTGGTTGAAGTTGATGTATTGTCTGATACTGAGCGTGGTGCAGGTGGTTTCGGACATACCGGAAAATAGTTTATAATTTTAATTTGATACAAGTTTTATGATTTTATTTAAGAGAATATTATTATTATTTTATATAGTTTCCTCGTTTTATATTTTACAAAGTTGTAAGTCAACTTCATCTTTGACAAAAAAAAACAGTGATATAGTTTTGGTTTCCGATACACTTTCGGATGAACAAAAATTTAATTTTAAAAATGAGTTTTTTAGAGCCACTCAGGCTTATTTGTTAGGTGATGAAAATCTTGCCGAAAGTCTTTATAATCATTGTTTGAAAATTGACCCTACAAGTGCGGCAACTCACTATCAGTTAGCTTCTTTATATCTTCATAAAAAGGATTTTTCGCTAGCACAACAGCATGCTGAAGATGCGGTAAAATATAATCCCGATAATGTTTGGTATCTGTATTTGGCAGGAAATATTTATGCACAGAATAATGAAATAGATAAAGCGGTTGAAGTTTTTAACCGGCTTATTGATTTAAAACCCGAAGAGTATAATTTTTATTTGAATTTGGCAGATGTTTATATTCAAGCAGCTCAAATTGAAAATGCTATAAAAGTTTATGATAAAATTGAAAAAATATTTGGTATCAGTGAGCCGGTTTCGTTGCAAAAACAGAAGCTTTATATATCATTACATAATAAAAAAGCTGCTTTGGCTGAATTACAAAAATTATCAGCTGCTTTTCCTTCTAATGCCGATTATAAAAGGATGATAGCTGAATTTTATTTACAAAATAAGGAGGTTGACAAAGCTGCGGAAGTTTATAATAATCTTTTAAAAACAGATTCAAATGATGGATATGCACATTTGGGATTAGCCGAATGTTATAGGCAAAAAAAAGATTTTAATAATTCCATTTCGGAATTAAAAATGGCTTTTTCGGCAGATAATGTTCCCAGTGATGTTAAATTTGATATGCTTTTGTCGTTTGTAAAAAATATTACGCCCAACGATAAATATTATAATGTTCTTTTTGATTTGGCACAAATACTTTATTATAAATATCCTACTGATTCGGATATTGCAATTTTATATGCAAATTTTTTGCTTCAAAAAGGTCAATTGGCTTCTGCTAAATCTATTTTATCTGATGTTGTAAAAACCACAAAAGACCGTTATGCTGTATGGGAACAGTTGATATTACTTGATAATGAATTTCACGATTTTCAATCGATGTATAGTCATGCCGATGAGGCGGTTAAGTTATTTCCAAATCAGAGTTTTCTCTATTTTTTTAAGGGATTCGGAGCTTTTCAGTTGAAAAAATACGATGTAGCAGTTGATGCTTTATCGTTTGGAATTAAGTTGATTACCGATAAAGACGATACTTATAGAGATTATCTTACTTTTCTTGGTGAAGCTTATTATCAAACAGGTGATAAGGAAAAAGCTTTTAAAACTTTTGATAAATTGTTGAAAGTTGATCCTGATAATATTATGGTTCTTAATAATTATGCTTATTATTTGTCGTTGGAAAATAAAAATTTGGAAAAAGCTGCGGTAATGTCTAAAAAAACCATTGATAAAGAACCTAAAAATTCAACATATTTAGATACTTATGCTTGGATATTGTATAAGCAAAAAAAATATTCCGAAGCACTGATTTATATTGAAAAAGCGATAATAATAGGCGAAAATATTAGTGATGTTGTATTGGAACATTACGGTGATATTTTATATAAAAACAATAATGTTAGTAAGGCTTTGATTCAATGGAAAAAAGCTAAAACAAAAGGAGAGGGTAGTGGTAATTTAGATAAAAAAATAAATGATAAAGGTTTTATTGATTAGTATTTTTGCAGGATTATTATTTTTTACAAGTTGTAATCCTTACATTGAATCGTCCGTTACAAATTCTGTTTCTCAATCGGATATTATCGAGAAAAGCAACAGCTATGATTTTTCGAAAAATATTGTTGTTAATTTTGAAGGTAAAATAACTTTAATAGAAAAAAGTTATAATATTTCAGGTGTTATTAAATTTAATTCTTTTGATAATTTTCAGCTTATTATTTTATCGAAAACACTTGGTATTCAAGTTGCTAAAATTTATTTTCACAACGATTCGGTTTTATATATCGATAAAATTAATCACTATTATTACAGTGGTTTATTATCTGAATTTAAATATTTGTCAGGACTTAAAATTTCAGCTGATGATATTTCGCATCTTTTGTTAGGTCGCTCATTATCAAATATTTCACTTATAACTACATCATTCCCTAAATATAAATTTTATAAAAATAATTTTAGAGGAAACTTTGAAGTTTATAATTTTGGATATTTACAAAAACATGAGTTGACTTATAAAAACATACATCTTATTTTTGAGTATGATAAATATTTTAAAAATAATAATTTACCATCACAACTGACTGTTAATTATGATTTTAATAATAGTAAATATAAATTTTATTTAAACTTATATTCAATAATTTTAACAAATTCGGAATTTAAAGCATTTTCTGTTCCGAAAGGTTATAAACAAATTTTGTAGTGTTAATGAAGTATTTTTTTATAAATATAATTTTTATTTTTTTGGCAGGAACGTCATTTTCACAAAGCCGCAGCGAGCTTGAAAAACAACGACGTAACAGCTTAAAACAGATAGAATATACTTCAAAGTTGATTAAAGAAACCGAAAAAAACCGCAAACATTCGTATAATAAACTTTTGTTGTTGAATAAAAATATTTCGATACGTGAAAATTTAATAAAATCAATAAATGATGAATTAAACTATTTGGATGACAATATTTTAATGCATCAAGATTTGATAAATACTCTTGAATCCGATTTACAGCAGATAAAAAAGGAGTATGCACGTTTGATTTATTATTCGTATTTGCATCGTTCAAATTATGATAAATTGATGTTTGTTTTTGCTTCGGATAATATTAATCAGGCATTTAAGCGACTTAAATATTTACAACAATATTCGGAATACAGAGTTGCACAAGCCAAAAAAATAGAAGAAACAAAAAAGGAGTTAGGCGATAAAATTGTTGAATTAGAGATACTTAAAGCCGATAAAAAAGATTTATTGATTCAGCAACAAATTGAGCAGCAAAAACTTTTTGTTGAAAAACAAAAAGGCAGTAAAGAGGTAAAATTGTTTACTGCAAAAGAAAATGATTTAAAATTAAAATTGCGTAAACAAAATAAAATAGCTCAAAAATTACAAAGAGAAATTGAACGAATTATTGAAGAGGAAGCACGTAAAGCAGCAGCTAAAAATAAGAATGCTGATGATTATTTTAAACTTACGCCTGAAGAAAGATTGATTGCATCAACATTTTATAAAAATAAAAATCATTTACCTTGGCCTACCGAAAGAGGAGTGGTTACCGGAAATTTTGGTGTTCAGCCGCATCCTTTTTTGAAAGGCATAAAAATTCAAAATAACGGGATTGATATTTCAACAACACCGGGAGCCGTTGTTCGTGCTATTTTTGATGGAACGGTAACAGGAGTTTTTGCCATTAAAGGAG
>CAYRJP010000113.1:0-7126 GCA_964424425.1 uncultured Bacteroidales bacterium
CCGGTGATAAATTCACACCTTTCAAATATAAAAGTGATATTCTTTCATCAAAAGAATTAATTGAAAGTATAAAAGCAAAGAATTTTAAACTGAAAACCGAGGAAGACGGAGTGGCTTTTCAAAGCATATTATCACTAATGGATAATGAGCGTGGTTTAGGTTTTTTTATAGAAGAAAATACTTGGTATTTTATCAGGTCTGAATTTTTCAGTGACATTAAGGCTTATGTTGTAAACACTGATGACAACGGACAAATATCTTCGGTGGTTTATAAAGACGAGTTAAAAAAAGAGTTGCCCGAAACACTTTTACGCTCAGGAGATATCTTGCCAAACAATAATTCCGAAAAAGCTGTTGTTTCTGAAAAAGACAGTGTTTTTATGCACGATTATTTGCTTAAAAAAGCAAATTATAAATTTGAAATTACGCCACTTAATTTTTATTCTCTAAATAAAATATCCACTATCTTAATTAATAAATGCTCTTTGGTTATTACCCAAGGAGAAAACGGTATGACTTCAACGTCAACATCATCTTTTATGTTGGTATCAAATGACAATGAATATATAAAACAATCTTCAATTGACGGACTTCTTGAAATGCCACTATTCTTAAAAAGTTTACAAAAAAAATATAAGATAAAAACTGAAGACGATGCCAGACTTTTTCAATATGTGTTAGACGACCTTTCGCCTGTAAGTAAATCGGATATCGAACTGAAAACTTTTTACAAAAAAGACAATATGTGGATTTTTGTCAGAGAAAAATCATTTGACGACTTAAAAGGATATATACTTTTGGTAAATAATAAATATAAAGTATCCGGTATAGAGTATGCTACAATTTCAGAAGAGAGTTTTGTTAAAATAAAAATGAAAGACCCCAATTATGTAGTTGATTATAAATTTAAACTTGAAGAGCCGGCAACAAACAGCGTTACTTTAAAAAAGGGAGAAGGATTAAGCGTGAAAATCAGTTTTGATGCCGATGTGGTAAATGCAAAAGGAGCTTGGATACTAACATATTTTGACGGTCACGAAGGGGGAATGTATGCGGGAACAAGTATTGATTCTCCTTACACCGACGGATTAACCGGACCTTCTTTAGATTATAGTAAATATCATACTGTTGAGTATTATTTAATGGAAAGAGGAGAAAAAAATATTGAAAAGGCTTTAGATTCAATAAAGATAGATATTAAGGTAGAATAACAATCTGCTTTTAAAAATACTTCTGATGAAAATTAAATTATAAACAGATGAATTAAAAGACCTAACAGATTTTTTAAACCTGTTAGGTCTGAATATCTAAAATATAAACAGATGAAAGAAAAAATACAAAAACTAATAGATATATCTAAAAAACCATTATCGGGTTTTGAGATAAAAAGTGAATCAAACAAACTTATCGTTAAAGTAAAGCCTAAAACTATACTTTTTGGTTGTTTAATATCATTGTTTATTATAATATCAATAGTTCTGTTTTTTGTTATTGATAACAATACAACAAAATACATATTTGCATCAGTTACTGTTGTTATTGGTCTGATTAGCTTAATAGGTCTTTCAAAAAATGCTACTCAAACCACATTTGATTTTACTGTAAAATCAATAACTATTGAAAACAGCAACTTTATTGGAAAGATATTTAATAAAAATAAAAAATATAAATTCAGTGATGTTTCCAATGTTATTGTTCGTGAAGAGATGATAAGAAATAATAATTCGGCAGGAGGAACAACAGGTCGCAATTTTGTATATAAAATATATTTAATTATTAATGATGTTGAAATACAAATTATAACCGTAGGTACTGGTGTTTTAACAAAAGAAGATTTAATAGAGTTTTCCTCAATAATAAAGGAATTAATATCAATTAAATAAAAAACAACAATCAAGTTAAAATAATAAAATTTAACATAAATTAATTCGTTATTTATAATCACTATAAATAACATATTATTGTAAATTTTGTAATGTCAAAATAGCAATTTTGGTATCTATTTTGCTAAGTTTGCATTGCAAAATTTACAATATGCAAAGATTTTATCACATACACAGCGATTTAATCAATTCTATACAGTCGCCTATTGTTCGCGAATTAAAGAATGAAATTAATTGGCAACACCGTCTTATCGGCATAAAAGGCACACGAGGTATAGGGAAAACAATATTTCTACTCGACTATATTAAGTCAAACTTCGGAAACGATAAATCGTGTTTGTATGTAAATCTTAACAACTTCTATTTTTCGGGACATTCACTTGTTGATTTTGCAAATGAATTTCGCAAAACAGGCGGTAAAACTTTGGTTCTCGACCAAGTTTTTAAATATCCCGAATGGTCGTCGGCATTAAGCACTATATACGATAAATTTCCCGATTTGCACATTATTTTTACAGGTAGTCCCGTAATGCAACTGTCAAAAAATAATACCGAACTACAAAACAAAGTTGCATCTTACAACCTGTCGGGGCTTTCGTTTCGCGAGTATTTGAATTATAAAACAGGAAACAACTTTCCTGTTTATTCGCTTGACGATATCTTAAAATATCACACCGAAATAGCAAAAGACATACTGTTTAGAGTAAAACCGTTGGCTTATTTCAACGATTATCTTCAACATGGTTATTATCCGTTTTTTAACGATAATACCAATTTTAATGAAAATATAATTAAAATAGCTAATCTTACTTTGGAAATTGATATTCCGTTTTTACAACAGATGGAGTTAAAATATCTTCCTAAGTTAAAAAAACTGATATATAAAATTTCGGAAGATATGCCACATTCGCCAAATGTGAGTCAGCTTAGTAACTTTATAGAAACCAGCAGAGCCACCGTAATCAACTATTTAAAATACTTACGTAATGCTCGATTAATCAACGTTTTGCATTCGGGCGACATTGACGATAATAAAAAGCCCGAAAGAGTATATTTGCAAAACTCCAACCTTTTACAAGCAATAGCTTTAAACGAACCAACTCGCCATGCTGTTTTAGAAACATTCTTTTTAAATCAGTTGAGCAATAAACATCTGGTTTCGGGCAACGGAAAAAAAGAGGAGTTTATAATTGACAACCTTTTAACTTTTAAAATTGGTAATTATAAAAAAACAATAAACACAAAAACACAAATATACATAGCAACCGACATGGAAGAAGTTGGTTATGAAAACAAAATTCCGTTATGGATTTTCGGATTTTTATATTAAAAATAATTTCAATTAAACAATAAATATATTTTTAACAGTAATAAATTAAAAAATGGCTAAAGAAAAAAAATTTATCACATGTGACGGTAACTATGCCGCATCTCACGTAGCATACATGTTTAGTGAGGTAGCCGCAATTTACCCAATCACACCATCGTCGAATATGGCAGAAAATATCGACGAATGGGCAGCCAACGGTCGTAAAAACATTTTTGGCGAAACAGTAAATGTTGTTGAGATGCAAAGTGAAGCCGGTGCTTCAGGTGCTGTTCACGGGTCTCTTCAAGGAGGTGCGTTAACTTCTACATTTACAGCTTCTCAGGGATTGTTATTGATGATTCCTAATATGTATAAAATTTCGGGTGAATTACTTCCGGGCGTTTTCCACGTATCAGCTCGTAGTTTGGCAGCACAAGCTCTTTCTATTTTCGGCGACCACTCTGATGTTATGAGTGCACGTCAAACAGGTTTTGCATTTCTTGCATCAGGCTCGGTTCAAGAAGCTATGGACTTGGCAGGTGTTGCTCACCTTACAGCTATCAAATCTCGCATTCCTTTTGTTCACTTTTTTGACGGATTCCGTACTTCTCACGAGATTCAAAAAATTGAAGCATTAAGCGAAGAGGATTTGAAACCGCTTATCGATATGGAAGCATTACAAGCTTTTCGCGACGGAGCTTTAAGTCCTAACCATCCTGTAACAAGAGGTATGGCTCAAAATCCTGATATTTACTTCCAAGCTCGCGAAGCTGCTAATAAATTTTACGATGCAGTTCCCGATATGGTAGCCGACTATATGGCTGAAATTACTAAAATCACAGGACGCGAATACAAACCATTTATGTATTACGGTGCAGCTGATGCCGAAAATGTAATTATCGCAATTGGTTCTGTTACCGAAACTATCCGCGACGTTGTTGAGCATTTAAATGCTAAAGGTGAAAAAGTAGGTGTATTGGTGGTTCACTTATATCGTCCTTTCTCTGCTAAACATTTTATGGCTGCAATGCCTAAAACTGTTAAGCGTATTGCAGTATTAGACCGCACAAAAGAGCCGGGAGCAAACGGAGAACCTTTATATCTTGATGTAAAAGATTTATACTACGGTAAAGAGAATGCTCCTATCATTGTTGGCGGACGTTACGGTTTATCTTCAAAAGATACTACTCCCGCAATGATTATCAGCGTATTCGATAATCTTAAAATGGCTGAACCTAAAAACCGCTTTACTTTGGGTATTGTTGATGATGTTACATTTACATCTCTTCCTTTATTACCTGAAATCAGCTTATCTGACGGTGGATTGTTCGAAGCTAAATTTTACGGTTTAGGTTCTGACGGAACTGTTGGTGCCAACAAAAACACTATTAAAATTATCGGTGACACTACCGATAAATATTGTCAAGCATATTTCGATTACGATTCTAAAAAATCAGGTGGTTTCACAGCTTCTCACCTTCGTTTCGGTGACAACAAAATTATGAGTCCTTACTTGGTAACAACTCCCGACTTTGTTGCTTGTCACGTTCCTGCATATCTTAAAAAATACGATATGCTTAAAGGTTTGAAAAAAGGCGGAACATTCTTGTTGAACGCTATCTGGAATGCCGAAGAAGTTAAAAATCATCTTCCTGACAAAGTGAAGAAATATTTAGCTGAAAACGAGATTAACTTTTACGTTATAAACGCTACAAAAATTGCTGAAGAAATTGGTCTTGGAAACAGAACCAACACTATCATGCAATCAGCTTTCTTTAAAATTGCAGATGTAATACCTTACGATTTAGCTGTTGAGCAAATGAAGAAGATGATTGTAAAATCATTCTCTAAAAAAGGTGAAGACATCGTAAATATGAACTACAAAGCTGTTGATGCAGGTGCTAACATTACAAAAGTTGAGATTCCTGCCGAATGGGCTAATATTGATGTTAAAGAAGAAGTTGCTTCTAACAAAAATATTCCTGAATTTATTAAAAATGTTGTTGAGCCAATCAACAACCTTGCAGGAAACGACTTACCCGTATCCGCATTTTTAGGACGCGAAGACGGAACTTTCCCTGCAGGAACTGCTCAATACGAAAAACGCGGTATCGCAGTAAATGTTCCTGAATGGAATGCAGACACTTGTATTCAGTGTAATCAATGTTCTTATGTTTGTCCTCACGCTGCAATTCGTCCGTTCTTGTTAGACGAAAACGAACAGGCAAATGCTCCTGAAGGAACAACTACAATAAAAGCCAACGGAAAAGGTTACGAAGGATTAGGATTCCGCATTCAAGTATCAGTATTAGACTGTACAGGTTGTGGTAACTGTGCCGATGTTTGTCCTTCTAAAACAAAATCGCTTGTAATGAAACCTCTTGCCAGCCAAGAAGGCGAAATTCCTCGTTGGGAATATATGACTGAAAAAGTTACAATTAAGCAGATTTCTCCTAAAACTCAAAATGTAAAAGCTTCACAATTTGTTAAGCCTTTATTTGAATTCTCAGGTGCTTGTGCCGGTTGTGGTGAAACTCCTTACATTAAAACTATCACTCAACTGTTTGGCGAGAGAATGACTGTTGCAAATGCTACAGGTTGTTCTTCTATCTACGGAGGTTCTGCTCCTTCAACACCTTATACAACAGACGCTAACGGTCGCGGTCCGGCTTGGGCAAACTCACTATTTGAAGATAATGCCGAATACGGATTAGGTATGGCTTTGGCTGCAAATAAACTTCAAGATAGGCTTGCTCGTTGGGCTGAAGAAAATATGAATGACTTCAATGCCGAAACAAAAGAGGCATTAACTAACTGGCTTGAAAACAGAAAAGAAGGTGAGAAATCTCTTGAAGCATCTGAAAAAGTAATTGCCGCTCTTGAAAAAGAATCTGCTCCTATTGCTAAGGAAATGCTTCAATTAAAAGACTTCTTCTCAAAACGTTCTAACTGGATATTCGGTGGCGACGGTTGGGCTTACGACATCGGTTACGGTGGTCTTGACCATGTAATTGCTTCGGGCGAAGATGTTAATATTCTTGTGATGGACACTGAGGTTTACTCTAACACCGGAGGTCAGTCAAGTAAAGCTACTCCTGTGGGTGCTGTTGCTAAATTTGCCGCTTCGGGTAAGAAAATCCGCAAGAAAGACCTTGGAATGATGGCTATCAGCTATGGGTACGTATATGTTGCTCAAGTAGCAATGGGTGCCAGTCAAAACCAATTCTTTAAAGCTATTAAAGAAGCCGAAGCATATCCCGGACCTTCTTTGATTATTGCTTACGCTCCTTGTATTAATCACGGTTTGCGTGCAGGAATGGGTAAAACTCAAATGGAAGAGAAAAAAGCCGTTGAATCAGGATACTGGCATATGTATCGCTACAACCCAATGTTGGAAGCTGAAGGTAAAAATCCTTTTGTTATAGACTCTAAAGAACCGGATTGGAGTAAATTCCAAGAATACTTAATGGGAGAGGTACGTTATACTTCATTGACGAAGAGTTTCCCTGAAGAAGCTAAAGAATTATTCAAAGCAGCCGAAGAAAATGCAAAATGGCGTTACAAGTCATACAAGCGTTTAGCTGCAATGGATTTCTCTGAAGAATAAAATATCCGGTATTAAAACCGATATAGAATAAAAAAGGAGGCTGTCTAAAAAACAAAAAAACAGTCATTACGAAAGTTAAATACAGTAATCCCTCTAAAACACACTACTGTTTACTAAGGGATTTCTCACTCTCGTTCGAAATGACAACTTTTTAGACAGTCCCTTTTTATATTTACCTTCATAAACCTATCATACCTGCTCTTATTTCTCTCTCTGAAAAATTATTTCAAAATAATCTACCTGCATTACAACCATCACATCTCTACATTTATTTTATTTAAACCCAAACTATGCAATAGAAAACAAAAATAGTTTTCTATTGTATAG
>CAYRJP010000114.1:0-7088 GCA_964424425.1 uncultured Bacteroidales bacterium
TATTTCTTTATAAGATTGATATTATAGAGATCATAAAAGTACGAAACGCCAACAATGTATAAAAATAATAGCCGAGACATTAGTAAATTCAAGGATTGTAGCCCGCTTCATCTTCATCGTAAATTGAAAGATTTGAGTTCCGAAGTCGGCTACTATTCTTATACTAACCGTTGGGCATAATTTAAAACTGGTGAAAAATTAATGGAGAAAGTAAAATGAATATTAAAAAACTAATAAAAGGAGTTTATTTAATAGAACGCATAATAGATAAAAAAAATGATGATGAACCTATATATTATGTCGGATTATCAGAAGACATATTTGAAAGATGGAAACAACATTGTAATGAAAACGAACAATACATTGATAAGGCTATTCAAAAATATGGTTATACTAATTTTATTTTTAGAATTCTTGAAACTGTATCAAAAAAATCTGAGTTAAAAAATTGTGAAACAAAATGGATTAATTATTATAAAGAGAAGTTTGGAGAGCAACTAATGTATAATATTAGTGAAACAAAAAATAGAAATCCACACAAATTAGACAGGAATATAAAAAAAGAAATCAAAGATTTATTTATAAAAGATATAGGTAGAAGTATATACGCTATTAGCGAGAAATATAATATTGACTGGGAAGAGGTTATGAAAATCAGAAAACCTATTCTAAAACAAAAAGGTTTAAAATATGATAGAAATGTTAAAAATATAATTGATATCAAAACTAATAAAATACCGACTAATTGGCGTGGATATAAAATGACGAAAACACTATCTGATAAAATATTATCATTAAAAGCAGCAAATATTGACGATAAAGATATTGCAAATCAATGTAATATATCAATTACGGATTTAAAATTATTTTATGAAGAATATAATAAAAAAGGGAAGCAATATAATTTTGCGGTAAAAATTTAATAAGGAAAAATTATGAATGTAGAAAAATTAAACTCATTGGCATACGATATAGTTGAAGAGAATAAAAAAATTCAATATGTTGCAAAATTTCAAAATGTAATAAATACACTTCAAAATGTAATTACTCAACCACAACAGCCTAAACATCAAACAAACTTATCTAATCAACTAACTGCATTGAAAGAAGCATTAGAGAAATCTCTTGTAAATAATTTAAGTCCTGCTTGGTATCAAGTTCTTGTGGAATTAGAAGTTGATGATGTTTTAGGTAATAATTTATACCAAAGAATTGAGAAAGTTCTTTCTCAAAATCAAATTACACCTGCAAAAGCAAAACAAGAATTAGACAAATATTTTTCTAAACTAAATTCAAAGATGTCAGGGTTTATAAATGTTGTGAAAGGTTTAGAAATATTAGAAATTGGTTATGATGAACTTGAAGAAGGTGAATGCGAAATAGGTGTTTTAATTCCTCGTGAATACATTAAAAATGATTTGGGAAAACTTGGTGATGAAATAAAAGAGTTAACTTTTATCTTTAATAATTATTCAGAATTAATAACTGGCAAAAAACAATCGTTCCAAATAAGAACTCTATCTACAAGTGATCCTTTGATTACTGTTGCAACAATAACAACAATTGCCGCAGGTGTAGCCAAAACTGTTGGATGGTTAATTGATAATTATAAAAAACTTTTAGAAATAAAAAAGTTAAAAGCAGAACTTAAAAAACAAGGATTGTCAGAAGAAGATTTACAAGGTATATCAGACCATAGTAATGGATTTATGGAAAAAGCGATTGAAAAAATTATTGAAAAGATTGCAAAAGAATACAACGGAAATGGAGATGAAAATAGAAAAAATGAACTATTAAATGGCGTAAGAATATCACTTAATAAGATTGCAAATAGAATTGATAGAGGTTTTAACTTTGAAGTCCGAATAGAACCTATAACGGATGAAGATGAAAATGGAGATGAGAAAGAAACAAAAGCAATAAAAGAAATTAAGGAAGCATCAAAGAATTTACAATTTATGAAATTATCAGGACAACCAATTTTAAAATTACCAGAAAAGAAAAAATAACTATGCCCAACAACGGCTATACGTAATGCGGATAAAGTACTAAATATGAACATTATAGCAATAAAATAAAATTAGTAGTAAATTGAAAGTGTGGTGTTTCAAAATCCCGCACTAAGCATAGCCCAACCGTTGGCTTTAATGGGGTATAGCAAAAAGGTAATGCTATTAAACATAAAAATTATTAGAAGATTATTTTGAAACAAAAATTATTATTTTCATAAATTTGGCTAACCATTAATTATTTGAACACTAAACAGGAAGGAGGTAAGTAGAAAGGAAATTAGTTAAAAAAAATTATCTTAAAAGCAAAGTGCTTATTTAAGATATGGAAGTTTATGAGTTAGTAATTCTCAAGTAGTCTTTCCATTAATAAAAACTACATAAAAAAAACATCATCTCAAAGTAAGAGCTTAAATTAACCAAGAGATGAGGACATTAAATAATAATTAAAAATCTATACGATTATGACAATGAAAAGTTTTATTAAATATAGTTTAATTATAGCATTAGGGAGTTTTATATTAATTTTAAATTCATGTGATAAAGAAGATGAAATAAAAACAAATAATACACAAGAAAAGCATAATGCAGTTATAGAAAATAATCAAGTACCTTTTTTTTATGTTGAAAAAGGAGATTCTATTTCAAAAGGGATTTATAGAGAAAAACCAAATTTTGAAAATAGAGAAGTACAAATCCTATTTACAACAGAAAATAAAATGAAGGCAGTAGGGAAAAGTGATTATGATGGTGACAATCCAATAACAGATTTGTATGTTTCGATAAGAAAACATAATAATGTTGGAGATCATTTTGGAGGAGGATTAACAAGAATTCCTGTAGATTTAAATGAAGGGGCTGGTGGAAAATGGATTTATTTATTTTATACAAGAAAAAAAAGATATGATGATAAATCAATAACAGGACTTATTGCTTTTGCTCAAACTTGGGAAGGATATGCACAAGGATTTATAGATAGTCATCGGGGAGAAAATTGGTGGGGTGTTATGAAATATAATAACACTTGGGCTGATTTGAATGCAGGGGCAGGAGGACCATATATATATCTATTGGCAACAAGGTCATCTACCATAGAAGGCGAAAAACAAAGCCCAATTAAACAATTAATGATTGTTTCAGCAAATACTTCAAATGTTAATTATACAGGATGGAAAAAAGTTGATTTGGATTTAAATAAAGGAGTGGGAGGAAAGTATATTTATATTTTTTATAAATAGTTTTATTTTATTTAGCCAATGGATTTAATTCATGGCTAAATTTATTAACATCAGATTATGGATAAAAAAATATTTTTTTTATTTATCTTAATAATTATTACTAAACTCTATTTGTATGCTCAATGTGTTGTAGTTCAGGGGTATGTACTTGATTCTTTAAGTCGAGAACCTTTAATTGGGGCATATATTATTGAAAAACAGAGTAACTATATAACAGCCTCAAATGAATCGGGGTTTTTTAAAATCAGCACAAAATCTGACAAAGCTGTATTTAAAGTTTCTTACATTGGATATAAAACTAAAGAAACATCCATAAATATTTCCGATACAATTTGTTATATACTTTTATCAAACAATGCTGCAATAAATGAAGTAGTTGTATCTGCTACTCAACAAAAAATAAACAATATTTATTCGGGAGTAGAATATATGAGTGCTAAAACAGTTAACAGCTTGCCTGTAATTTTAGGAGAACCTGATTTATTCAAAAGTTTATCTCTTTTATCCGGAATTTCGTTTGGAACAGAAAATACTATGGGATATTTTGTTCGTGGAGGAAGCAACAGTCAAAACTTAATATTATTAAATGAAATACCTATTTACAACAGTAATCATTTATATGGATTGTTTTCTGTTTTTAACACACAAGTTATTAATGGAATGACCTTATACAAAGGCAGTATCCCTGTGCAGTATGGAGGCAAATTGTCATCAGTACTTGATGTTAGAACAAAATTAGGAGATGCTTCAAAACTCAGAGGTTGCATATCAACAGGATTTATAAATTCACAATTAACACTTCAAGTTCCTGTTTTTAAGGGTAATACGAGAATTGTGTTTTCTGCCAGACGCAGTATGTTTGATGTATATCCCAAGTGGTTTACATACACAACAAGTTTTTATAATGGGACTTATAAAGCGGCAGAAGGTATAAATTTACCCGATTATCATATGGGAGATATTATTTTAACTATCGGGCAGAAATTAAATAACAAAAACAGTTTGACATTTACTTTGTTTTCAAGTAAAGATGAGGAAAAAAGCAATAAAAGTAAACAAAACAAAAACATAAATAAACAGTGGAATAATTTTAGTTCTGCAGTTAAGTGGAATACAATATGGAATAATTATTTGTCGGGAAAAACAATTCTATATTTTTCAAAATATAAAAGTTTTTCAAATATTTCGACATATATTGGAAATATTCCGCAAGCATATTATTCCGTAACCAATGGAATAGAAGATATTTCATTAAAACAAGACATTAATTATGTTTTCAAAACACACAATATCAGTTTTGGGATTCAATACCAATATTTAAAAATATATCCTCAAGTAGAAAATCGGCAGATAAACAATAATTTTGTTACAAAAAGAGTTGTATTTGGTAAAACATCAAACTCTAATATACTTCATGCATACATTGAAGATAATTTTAACCTGACAAAGAAAACACAAATTAGTTTGGGAATAAGATTTTCAACATATAAAAGAAATAAATTTATATCATCGAAATTATTACCGAGAATATCGTTAAACTATAAGATGAATGATAAAATATCATTAAAAACTTTTTTCACACGAACAATGCAACCCATTCATCTTATTACAGATACTTGGAACGGCAGTCCAAATGACAGTTGGTTGCCGGCAAATAACGATTTTATGCCTGAAACCGCATGGACAACAGGCATTGAAACAGCTTGGCAGCCAATAAATAAATTGGAAACAGGTGTCGGTATTTTTTATAAAAAAATGAAAAACCTTACAGAATATAAAGACATATATCCAACAACAACAGATTCTATCGTGTGGAATGATATAGTAGATGTAGGAACGGGCACAGCTTACGGAATGGAATTTTCATTAAAATATTCAACAGCAAAATACAACCTAATGCTAAATTACACATTGTCAAAATCAACACGTCAATTTGAATTTATAAACAATGGAAATCCTTACAGATATTTTTTTGACAGAAGACATGAATTATCATTGGCTGTAATTTATAAAATAAACAAAAATATTAATTTTAGTTTGAATTGGATTTATGCATCAGGTCATCCTGTTACATTGACAAATATTTATCAAGTAGCCGATTTTGGAGATGCATTTATGACCAAATCGGCTAACCAAATAAATAATTACCAACTGCCCGATTATCATCGTTTAGACATAGGTATGCATTACGAAAAGAAAAAACAAAAACTTATGTATTACTTTGATTGTGGAGTATATAATGCATATAACAGACAAAACGTTTATTATGTCGAAGATTCTCCCGAAGGTTTATATATTACAACAATGTTTGGTATTCTACCTTATTTAAACTTAGGTATTAAATTTTAATTATGCATAACATATACACATACGCATTAATATTAATCTTTTTTATCAGTTGCGATAAAAGTGAAAATACTTTATCATTCACACCGTTGAACGATGATATACCGATAAGCATAAGTGCAATGATAACAAATGACAGCATATATGTATGCGTTAACAATTCCGTCATTAGTAATTATAACCAAACAGATACAATATCGGGTATTATTTCATGCGATACTTCAGCACAAATAAGTATATATAAAAATAATCAGTTGTATTCAACATTGACAATTAAAAATATTTATGAGTCGAACTATAAAAATAACCGAAAATATTATTATGCAGCATACGGTAAAAATGAAACAGGTAAATATTATACCTTAAAGGTAAAACATCCCAAATATGGAACTATTACAGCTAATACATATCTGCCCAAACAGATAACCAATGTAACAGTTGATACTCAAAACATATTAGAAAAAACCTACAGCGATGGGTTGATGTGGTTTATAAATGTGAAAATGAATTTTGAACAGCTTGATACAGAAACCGAATATGTTGCAATTAACTATACCGGCATAAAAGAATTTATGTTTTTATATTTTAATGATAATATGAAAAAGCAAATGTTACCATTCGCTCCTGATTATTTGTTTTTTAATGAAAATAACTTATTTAAAGACTCATGTTTTAATTTTATTTTTCCAAAACAAAATTATTCGGATAGTTTGTATTTTTTATTGAAAGCTGTTAATATTGATTATGTAACCTATTGGAAAAGCCATCGTGTTGTAGATATTACTTCAAAAAAACCTTTTAGTAAACCATTATCATTATATTCAAACATAAACAATTCGATGGGAGTATTTTATGGAGTGACTACTTATAAATTTAAAATACCTTAATTAATTATAATTTGTATATTATGAGAAAATTTAAAACCAACATCGTTATTTTATTTGTAATGTTACTATTGTTTATTGCTTGTCATAAAGACTATAAATTCGGATTACCACCCAAATTAATATTATCTCCTGATTTAACAGTAAAAACAGGTGATACACTAAGCACCAACTACTTGTGGGTAAAAGCAACCGACCCCGATAATGATATCCTTACATATCAATGGTTTATTGTTCCAAAAGACAGCTTGGCTCCCGGAATAATAATCACAGGAGCTACTGGTTCTTTTTATATACCCGATAAAAGTAAATCAGGAATAACACAATATTTTGTTGCCGTTTCTGATGGTAATTTCCAAGTGAGTAGCGATGCTGTTACAGTTACTGTTTGTGATACTTGTGGAATATAAATAGTGAAAATGTAAAATCACTAAAGCCAACAATGCCTATCCACAATGCGGGTTAAGTGTAGTTTTGAACGGCAGAAAAATTTTGCTACATTTGAAGTAGATTGAAACTGCGGAGCTATAAAAGTCCGCACTGTGGATAGGCGAGCCGTTGTGTTTTATGCCGAGAGTAAGCAAAATGATGCTAATTTTATAGATAGAAGA
>CAYRJP010000115.1:0-2862 GCA_964424425.1 uncultured Bacteroidales bacterium
TTCGGGATATAAGCATTTATTTTTGATATTATTAATTCAAACTCTATATTTGCAGGTTCAAATATCTGACAATAAAAACATATATAAAATGAGCGGTAAATTTACTGAATACAAGCAACTTGACTTGTCACAGATAAACAAAGACGTGTTGAAAGAGTGGACTGACGATGATACTTTTCATAAAAGTATGACCACACGTGAAGGTAAAAAAACATTTGTATTTTTCGAAGGACCTCCATCGGCTAACGGACAACCCGGTATTCATCACGTAATGGCTCGAACCATAAAGGATATTTTTTGTAGATATAAAACACTACAAGGATACCTTGTAAAACGTAAAGCAGGCTGGGACACTCACGGATTACCGGTAGAACTCGGTGTTGAAAAAAAACTCGGTATCACAAAAGAAGACATCGGTAAAAAAATATCCGTTAAAGAATATAACGATGCTTGTCGCAGTGAAGTTATGAAATATACCGATATGTGGGAAGACCTTACCCGTAAAATGGGATATTGGGTAAATATGGATGACCCTTATATTACTTACGACAACAGATATATTGAAACACTTTGGAGTTTACTGAAAAAACTTTTTGATAAAGGTCTTTTATACAAAGGATATACCATTCAACCGTATTCACCGGCAGCAGGAACAGGACTCTCCACTCACGAGCTAAACCAACCCGGTTGTTATCGCGATGTGAAAGATACTACTGCTACCGCTCAGTTTACAATTGTAAAAAACAAAAAAAGCAGTTTCTTATTTGAAGATGACAGTGAAAAACTGTTTTTCATTGCTTGGACAACTACTCCGTGGACACTTCCTTCAAATACAGCTTTGGCTGTGGGACCTAAAATTAAATATGTAAAAGTTAAAACATACAATCCTTATACCGGTGAACCTGTTTCGGTTATTTTGGCAAAAGATTTGCAAAACAGCTATTTTAATCCTAAAAATGCAGAGCTTGATTTTGATGCTTACAATACGGGAGATAAAAAAATACCGTTTAAAGTTGTTGCCGAATACATAGGAACCGACCTCGAAGGAATAAGATATGAGCAATTAATTCCTTGGATTAAGCCTATGGGCGATGCCTTCCGTGTAATTTTAGGCGATTATGTAACAACCGAAGACGGAACAGGTATTGTGCATATTGCTCCTACTTTTGGTGCCGACGACGACCGCGTAGCAAAAGCTGCAAACATTGCTCCGCTGATTTTAATTGACAAAGACGGAAACCGTCGTCCTATGGTTGACCTCACAGGAAAATTTTATCTTATCGAAGATTTAGACCCCGAATTTGTTAAAAATCAAGTGAATGTTGATGCCTATGCAGAATATGCAGGTAGATTTGTTAAAAATGAATACGACAACTCGTTAACTGAAAATGACGCTTCGCTTGATGTTGACCTTTCGGTAATGCTGAAAAAAGAAAATAAAGCATTTAAAATAGAAAAACATATTCACAACTATCCACATTGTTGGAGAACCGATAAACCTGTGCTTTATTATCCGCTCGACAGTTGGTTTATTAAAACAACCGATGTTAAAGAGCGTATGATGCAGCTCAACAAAACAATAAATTGGAAACCAAAAAGCACAGGAGAAGGCAGATTCGGTAAATGGCTTGAAAACCTTGTGGATTGGAATTTAAGCCGTTCACGTTATTGGGGAACTCCGCTTCCTATTTGGGTTAGCGAAGATGGAACCGAAAAAAAATGTATCGGCTCAATGAAAGAATTAACCGCTGAAATTGAAAAATCAATTGAAGCAGGATTTATGACCGAAAACCCGTATAAAGATTTTAATATTGGTGATTATTCAAAAGAAAACTACGAAAAAATAGACCTTCACCGTCCGTATGTTGACAACATTTATTTAGTGTCGGACAGCGGACAAAAGATGATACGCGAAAAAGACCTTATCGACGTTTGGTTCGACTCGGGAGCTATGCCTTATGCACAATGGCATTGGCCCTTTGAACATACCGATGATTTTGAGCAACTTTATCCTGCCGACTTTATTGCCGAAGGTGTTGATCAAACTCGCGGTTGGTTCTTTACTCTGCATGCCATTTCCACAATGATTTCAGACAGTGTAGCTTTTAAAAATATTATTTCAAACGGTTTGGTTCTTGACAAAACAGGAGCTAAAATGAGCAAACGCCTCGGTAATGCTGTTGACCCGTTTTCAACAATTGAAAAATATGGTTCCGACCCATTGCGTTGGTATATGATTACCAATGCTCAACCTTGGGACAACCTAAAATTTGATATTGACGGAGTTGATGAAGTTCGCCGTAAATTTTTCGGAACTCTTTATAACACTTACGGATTTTTTGCTCTTTATGCTAATGTTGACGGCTTTAAATATGCAGAAGCCGAAATTCCGTTAAATGAGCGACCGGAGATAGATCGCTGGATTATTTCGCTTCTCAATTCATTGATAAAAGAAGTTAAAGATGCTTATGAAAACTACGAACCTACCCGTGCAGGACGTGCTATACAAAACTTTGTTATCGACAACCTGAGCAACTGGTATGTTCGTCTTAACCGCAAACGTTTCTGGGGTGGAGAATACGATAACGATAAAATTGCCGCTTATCAAACTCTTTACACTTGTTTGGAAACCGTTGCCCTTTTGGCAAGTCCCATTGCACCTTTCTACACCGACAGACTGTTTAAAGATTTATCGGCAGCTACCGGAAGAAACAGCAATGTAAGCAGCGTGCATCTTGCCAAATTCCCCACAGAAAATAATTCGGTTATCAACAAAGAACTTGAAGAACGTATGGGTATGGCTCAACGAATATCTTCAATGGTTCTCGGTCTTCGCCGAAAAGTGAGTTTGAAAGTGCGTCA
>CAYRJP010000115.1:2962-6970 GCA_964424425.1 uncultured Bacteroidales bacterium
GAAAATAAATTCATACTAAATATTGACAATCAAGAAGTTGTTTTAACAACTGATGATGTTGAAATTTCTTCGGAAGATATACCCGGCTGGTTGGTAGCAAACGACGGAGCATTAACTGTGGCTCTTGACATTACCGTAACTGATGAATTGAAAAACGAAGGTATTGCCCGCGAATTTATCAACCGTATTCAGAATATCAGAAAAGAGAGCGGTTTTGAAGTTACCGACAAAATCAATATAAAAATATTGAGTCACAAAGCTATTGTTAATGCCATAAATATTCATTCCGACTATATTGGCACTCAAACTTTAGCTGAGAAAATTGAATTGGTTGATAATTTGGAACAAAACGGAGCAAAAACCGTAGAACTTGATGATACCATATCAACACTGATTAAAGTTGAAAAAGTATAATTGTTAATAAAAAGTGGAAAATAAAAATAATAATATGGCTTTAGAACAGTTTATTTTATTATTTTAGATACCCTTTAAAAACTTATAGTTATGGCAGAAAATAATACAAAAACCAGATACTCTGATGAAGAGCTTGAAGAATTCAAGCAAATCATTTTAGATAAATTAGAGAAAGCACAAAAAGATTATGAAACTTTACGAAGTGCTTTGTCACATAATGATGGGAATGATACTATGGATACCTCGCCGACTTTTAAAGTATTGGAAGAGGGAGCAATGGTGTTATCGCGTGAAGAGACAGGTAAACTTGCTCAACGTCAGCAAAAGTTTATTCAGCATCTTAAAGCAGCATTAATTCGTATTGAAAATAAAACTTACGGTATTTGTCGCGAAACAGGCAAGTTAATCTCAAAAGAAAGATTACGTGCCGTCCCACATGCCACACTGAGTATTGACGCAAAGAAAAATCAAAAATAAAAAAAAGGAACCCGAAAAGGTTCCTTTTTTTATTATCCATATTCATTCCCATTAATTTATCCATAATTCTTTTATCTTTGTGAGAAAAATATTAACATAATGAGCAAAAGTAGATTATCGGTATTAATAATTCTGTTGGTGCTTCTTGCCGACCAGATAGTAAAAGTTTGGATAAAAACACATATGATTATCGGTGAAGAACATCATATATTAGGCAACTGGTTTATTATTCATTTTACCGAAAATAACGGAATGGCTTTCGGTTTTGAATTTGCCGGCAAGGCAGGAAAATATTTTTTAAGTATATTCAGAATTGTAGCAGTTGGTTTTATTGGTTATTATATTTCTAAAATCGTAAAAAAAGATATCCCTGTAGGATTTTTGGTAGCTATATCATTAATTTTTGCAGGAGCTACAGGTAATATTATCGATAGTGCATTTTACGGACTGATATTTGACCACAGCTATTATCAAATTGCTCAATTTATGCCCGAAGGCGGCGGATACGGAAGTTTTTTACAAGGTAAAGTAGTTGATATGCTGTATTTTCCCATAATAAAAGGTCATTGGCCCTCGTGGTCGCCGATAAGACCTTCGGAACAATTTATATTTTTTCGCCCTATATTTAACATTGCCGACTCAGCCATTACAACAGGCATGTTTATGATTATTATTTTTTATAAAAAAATTCTGCGACAAGAATTATAATACAATAAAGTTTTGAGCACCACTGACACAATGAAATGGGAAAAATTAATTTCTCCCAAACGATTTGGAAAGCAAGAAAGTTCTCAGCTTACAATAGGAATGATGCGTTCGGAATTTCAAAGAGATTATGACCGCATCATTTTTTCATCACCGTTCAGACGATTACAAAACAAAACGCAGGTATTTCCCCTTCCGGGAAGTGTATTTGTTCACAACCGCCTGACTCACAGTCTTGAAGTAGCAAGTGTAGGTCGCTCGCTGGGTAACAGAGTTTTACAAAAACTTATAAAAAAATATCCCAAACACCAAAAATATCTTTCTGAGATAGATACCATTATTGCTACTGCAAGTCTCGCTCACGACTTGGGGAATCCCCCTTTCGGACATTCCGGCGAAAAGGCAATATCCGAATATTTTTCATCAGGAAAAGGATTAGATTATGAAAACCGTTTTACTGACGAACAGTGGAGCGATTTAATACATTTCGAAGGAAATGCCAATGCTTTACACTTATTGACACACACCTTTAACGGCAGACGACCGGGCGGGTTTGTGCTTACTTATGCAACTATCGCAAGTTTGGTTAAATATCCGTTCGGTTCAACCGACAGAAAAAAGAAAAATAATAAATACGGATTCTTTATTTCAGAAAAAAATACTTTTAAAGAAATAGCCGATGAAACAGGGTTATTGAAAATATCGGAAAATAAATATTGCAGACATCCTCTTGTTTATTTAGTTGAAGCTGCCGACGACATCTCATATCAAATAATGGATATTGAAGATGCTCATAAGTTGGGAATACTATCAACAGAAGAGACTACAGAACTTTTAATGTCTTTCTTCGACACTGCAAAAGATACCGATTTTATAAAAAAGAAAGAGGAAGTTGTAAAGGTTGTTATAGATAAAAATGAGCAAATTGCTTTTCTAAGAGCTTCGGTAATCAATTATTTGGTAAATAAAGTTACAGATATTTTTTTAAACAACGAAGATAAAATATTACAAGGAAAATTCACCGGCTCTCTGGTAGATTATCTTACAGGAACAGCAAAATATGCTATGGAAAAATGTTCAAATATTGCATGGAAAAAGATATACAATCACAGGTCGGTAATTGAAATTGAAATTACAGGATATAATGTTATTAATACTATTCTTAATAATTTTGTTACAGCAATATTTAATCCTGAAAGAGATTATTCCAAAAAATTAATTTCATTGTTACCGTTGCAATATAAAGAGAATCATACTGATGATTATTCAAGAATAAGGTCAATAATTGATTTCGTATCAGGCATGACCGATTTATATGCAATGGATTTGTATAAACTTATTAAGGGTATTTTAAAATAATTTGTAAATTGCAATTCAGCAATTAAATTTCTTTAATCTAACGGACAAAATCGTGAATATTTTTAAATTATTATCAGGTAAAATTTTTCTATTGTCAATTGTGACAATATTAGTATCGTGTAACAACCGACAAACACAAAAAGCAATTGACAAATACGGAAACAATGTGAAATCAAAAGAAGTTGTCGGCAATCAAACGGCAAAATCCGATTCATTGATAAATTACAGTTATTATTTACCACAATCATATAACAGAAAAAAAGCCTTGCCTGTTATCGTATTTCTAGACCCTCATGCCAATGGTAGTTTACCGCTTAAAAAATATGCTTCTCTTGCCGATAAATATGGATATATTTTTATAGGAAGTAATAATATAAGAAACGGATTATCAGGTAATTATACACAATCTACATTTAATGCACTTCTAACGGAAATTTCAAAAAGATTTAATATTGATAAAAACAGAATTTTTACGGCGGGATTTTCGGGCGGAGCTAAACTAGCGATAATTTTTGCTCAGCAAAATCCTCAAATAATAGGAGTAGCCGCTTGTGGAGGAAGCATCCCCATTAATACAAACAAACAACCTAATTTTTATTATGCAGGAATAGTAGGAAATGAAGACTTTAACTATCTTGAAGTAAGCCAACTGTTTACTGTGTTTGATAATGCCGGATTTGATTATACTTCAGTAGTATTCAACGGTGGGCACGAATGGCCTCCTGTAAGTAGTTTTGAACCTGCCATTATCGGTTTTGAGATATTTTTAATTAAATCAAACAGAAAAACTAAAGATACAGAATGGGTAGATGCTGTTTGGCAAAAAATGAACGACAGCATAAATATTTTAAAAGAAAATAATGATATTGTTAAGGAAAATATTTGTATCAGCCAAACATCACGTTGGTTCTATGGACTGAAAAATACCAAGGAACTAAAAAAACGCAGTTATGAACTGATGCGTAGCCAAGAGTTTTATAATCGTATAAAACATCGCCAATCACTTATTCAAAAAGAAGTTTTACTACGTTCTGAATTTATTAAAGCTATTGA
>CAYRJP010000116.1:0-5578 GCA_964424425.1 uncultured Bacteroidales bacterium
TATCTTAATGTTCATAAAAATATAAATCACGTAGTAGTTGCTCATACCGAGGTTATGAGTAATCTGCTGCTTGAAGAAAAAGACTTTGTTCCGTTTACCACTTTTGGCGATGGAGCGGCGGCTGTTATTCTTAGTCGTGTTACTTCCGATATTAAGGAGGGTATTGTAAATGTTGTAAATTACGAAGACCTGGCAATGGTTGATTTTCTTGGTGCCGACCGCGACGGCAATTTGATAATGGATGCTCGCAGAGTAAAAGCCCGTGCCATTCCAAATATTGCCAATACCACAATCGAACTGATGAAAAAAGAAAATTGGAATCTTGATGATGTTGATTTGTTTATTCCTCACCAAACAGGACATGCTATTGTTCACGGTGCAGCCGAAGTGTTGCAATTTCCTTTGGATAAGGTTTTTCAAACTGTTCAACTTGATTTCGGGAATCTTTCGGGAGCGTCAATTCCTGCATCGTTTGCTTGGTTACACCAAAACGGTAAACTAAACAAAGGAATGAAAATAGTTACTGCCGTAACAGGTCTTGGCGGCGAAACAGGCGGGTTTACGTATATTGTTCCTGAAAAAGTAAAATTTACACCTAAAAATAACGACCTTAACGGGAAAATCGCTCTTGTTACCGGATGCACAGGAGGTTTGGGCGGAGAAATTTCACGTCAACTTGCAGCAAAAGGTTGTCGTGTAATTATGCAATACAACTCAAATACTCAAAAAGCCGAACAACTTTTAAATACTCTTGAAAACAAGCATCTTAATCATAAAATTATAAAAGCTGATTTCAGCAAAAAACAGGATATTGAGAATCTTGCCGAAACGGTAAAAAAAGAGACTGCGGAGCTTGACTATTTGGTTCATACCGTTGCAATTACAGGAAGTCTTAATAAAGCATCGGATGTTACCGATGATGAAATGCGAACCGTTGATGCCGTCAATTATCGTCATCCTGCTTTGCTTACCGAACTGCTTACCGGAATATTACAAGAAACAGTAATTTTTACAGGCTCAATAGCACAAGATGCACAGTTTAGCGGTTCATCGGCTTATGTGTCGTCAAAACGTGGACTGTTTGGTTTTGCTGCGGGATATGCACAACAGAATTATCCGAAAATAAAGTGTATTTTTTATATTCCCGGTGTTATCAACGGCGGAATGACAGCTGTTCTTAATCAAGCACAAATAAACGCATCAATGTATGCTGTGGGACAAAAGGAGTTAATTCCGCTTAAAGATATTGCAAACCGAATGGTGAGGTCGCTGTATATTCCCAAAGTGCCGAATGTAAGAAGTTTTTATGAAGGTGTTTTGGTTGTTAGAAAAGACGGTTATAGTTTTTATTAAACTGTTTTAGAAGTCTAATAACAGAGTGAAAAGTTGTTAATTTTCAACTATCAGTTTTTTTACTTTTGAATTATTATCATAAGTTAATACATACATATATAAACCCGATGTAAGATTTTCAGTTTTTATATCTATTTTTTCAATATATTTTCCTATACCTAAATTTTTATTGTCAATAATTTTTTTGACAACTCTGCCGTAAGAGTCATATAAATAAAGAGATACTGTAGTTTTTTGTCTTATCTTAAATGAGTAAAAACTTAAATTATTTGTAGGATTAGGATAAGTAATTTCTTCTGCTATCAGGAAATTATTATCATCTTCGTGCCCTATTATTTCAGTATTAACAAGTGCTGTCCAAATACTTAATCCGTTTTCAGTATCACTGTAATTTAAGCGTGTCCATATAGGACGCACAACATTATTATATGCAGTAATATTGTTATAGTCACCAAAAAATACATCATTTCTTGGCAGAAATGGAGATTCACTTATTTTAAAATTTGTAAATGTTTTTCCGCCGTCTTTCGATAATGCCATATAAACATCAGTTAAAAGACTATTATGTTCTCTTTCTCTGCGATCATAGAAAACAAAATACAAGTAACCGTTTGTTTGGTCAATTGTCATCCAAGTTAAAAATTGTTGTGATTTGGTTGTATCATTATTAACTTTTATCGGACTACTCCAAGTGTTTCCTTTATCGGTTGATTTTGCAAGCCAAACATCTGTGTTATCAATTCCGTTTCTTTGATCAGTCCAATTAACATAAATAGTTCCTCTGTATGCAGAATGACTTGTGTCACAACATGTTATAGGTAATCCGTTGCTTCTGTATATACCGGGAATTGCATAATCCCAACCTTCGGGTTGTGTGGCTACTTCAATATCGTGTTCAAGCCACGTTTCTCCTCTGTCATATGAACGGTCGAAGTATATTTTATTGTTAAATGCCCAAGTTACATAAATTTCTCCGTTGGGACCAACAGCAGGAACTGCTCCTTCGGTAGTATTATCAGAGTCAATGCAATCTCCTGAAAGTTCATTTATTCTTACAGCTTCACTCCATGTTTCACCGTTGTCTTTCGATATACTGAAAAGAATATTACTTTTATCGCTTTCCGAGCTACTGCCATATATATCAAATTGAGTCCACGTTGCATACATGTAGTTATTTGAGAAATCTACTGCTATCCAGTGTTTGTCTTGATCTTTTGAACCGTTTAATCCCATATACGAACCATTGTTCCATGTTTTACCGTTATCGGTGCTTTTTTGGCAAACAATTCTGTCTAAAAAATTAGCTTCTTGCGGATCTGACAAATGAAAAAAATAAAAATCACCGTTCCTGTCACTAATAACACAAGGGTCGCCCCATATTCCGTATGTAGAATTTAAAATATTTCTATTCCAAGTTAAACCTCCGTCGTTTGAATAATAATAACTTCTAATATTAGCTCCTGCAACTATATACTGCGGATTAAAATAGTTTAAGCAGATACTCGGTTCTTCGGGACTGTTAATATCACTTATTTTAATATTCTGATGCTGAGCAACGGCATATTGAAAGGATGTTATAAAAAAAATAAAAAAAAGTTGTTTCATAGTTAGTAGTTTTATTTAGAGAATTAAAAATACAAAACTTTTTTTTAAACTTTATAAAATAACCTGTTTTTCAATAAATTATTTATACTCTTCATTAATCTTTATCAAGTCCGAAAATGGCAAGTCCGCCGAGAGAAGTTTCTTTGTATAAATTTGGTAAATCGGCTCCTGTTTGTTTTAATGTTTTGATAACATTGTCGAAAGATATTACATGTCGTCCATCGGACAATATGGCAAACGATGCGTGATTTACCGCTCTTGCTGCTGCAAATGCGTTGCGTTCAATACAAGGCACTTGTACCAATCCGTAAAGCGGGTCGCAGGTTAAACCCAAATGATGCTCAATACCCATTTCGGCTGCATATTCTATTTGGTAAATAGAACCTCCGTGAAGTTGTGTGGCTGCTGCCGATGCCATAGCACAAGCTGTTCCTATTTCTGCTTGACAGCCTGCCTCGGCTCCTGATATTGACGCATTATATTTCACTAAATTACCGATTAATCCCGCAGTAGCAAGAGCATTAAGAATATCTTTTTCGGAAAATTTAGATACTTTTTGTAAATGATACAAAACAGCGGGCAAGGTTCCGCTGGCACCACAAGTGGGTGCAGTTACTATAATTCCGCCTCCTGCATTTTCTTCCGATACAGCTAATGCATAAGAAAATAACATTGTGCGGCGTTTAATTGGCAGTGTAAGGTTTGACGACCGCAATTTATACGATGGAGCTTTGCGAGCAAGATGCAATTGACCGGGTAGTGTTCCCTCTTTTTGAAGTCCGTTTTTTATGCTTTTTTTCATCTGTTTCCACACTGTGGCAAGAAAATTCCAAATATCGTCATCTTCGTATTCTTCTATATATTCCCAAAGATTTTTGCCTTTTTTACTGCACCACTCTAAAATATCATCCATTTTGGTAAGCGGATAAATATTTGCACTGTCTTTTTTTGTTTCATTGTCGATAATTGCACCACCACCAACAGAATAGGCAGTCCATTCGGCTGTTTTTTTATTTTCTTTATCAAAAGCCTCAAATTTTAATGCATTGGGATGTCGTGGCAGAAAAATTTCAGGTTCCCAAATTACTTCAATATCTTTGTTTTGAAAAGCCTCTTCAACAGCTACTCCCGTTAAGTGACCTTTGCCTGTGGCGGCAAGACTTCCATAAAGGGTAACAATATATTTGTGAGCATCGGGGTGTTTTTGCAAAAACATTTCCGAAGCATTTTTGGGTCCCATTGTATGACTGCTTGAAGGACCTTTACCTATCCTGTAAAGTTCGTGTAACGATTCCATAAAAATACTGTTGAAAAATAGTTAATATTTTACTTTTTGCTGTGTTACTGCTTTACCTTTCCATTTTCCCGTAAGGTAATAAACATAAGCACCTAAAAGACCCGTAGCCCAAGCTATGGGAATTGACCACCAAATACCCGTTTCGCCGTAAGGCTTAGATAAAAACCAAGCCAACGGAACACGAATAAGCCACAGTGACAATACGCTGAGAAACATCGGGATAAGTGTTGCTCCCGCTCCTCGCAAAAAACCATACATCACAAACATTAAAACAAAGAATATGTAGAAAATGTTTACAATGGTAAGGTATTCGGCTCCTATGCGAATTACTTCGGGGTCGCTGTTGAATGCTCGCACTAATGGTACTCTGAATGTGATAATTGACAAAGTGATAACTGCACAAAATGTCGATGCCATTATTGCTGTTGATTTCAAACCTTTTTTTATCCGTTCGTTTTCGCCTGCTCCCAAATTTTGTCCCGTAAAGGTAGCCAATGCTGCACTAAATGCCATAGCGGGCAATACGGCAAAAGAGTCTATTCGTCCTCCTATGCTGTATGCGGCAATAACATCGGTGCCGAATGTATTGACAATTCCCATTAATGCCATCATTCCCAAAGCCACAAATGTTTGCTGTAATCCCGACGGCAATCCGATGCGGACACCTTGTTTAAAGATGGTATAGTTGAATATCATTGTTGCTTTTTTAAAACTTATGATGGCATGTGTTTTGTTAAGATAAATTGCAGCGGTAATAAATGCTCCCGCTTGTGCTATTATGGTTGCCCATGCAGCTCCTGCTATTCCCCAATGAAATACCATAATAAAAAGCAAGTCGAGCAAAACATTTACAATAGTGGAAATAATAAGAAAATAGAGAGGTGTTTTTGAGTCGCCAAGTCCGCGTAATACTGCACTTGTGCCGTTGTAACCAAACATTGCTATTATCCCGCCAAGGTAAATATTAAGATAAACGGTAGCATCGTGCATCAATTCGTCGGGTAGTTGCAACATTTTGAAAATATGACGACTCAAAGATATTCCTATCACACTCATTACTATTGATACAATGCTCAGCGAAATAAACATTGTGCTTATGGTGAGTTTTACTTTGTCAATTTGTTTTGCTCCGAAATATTGAGAAATAATTGTGCCAAATCCCGAACCTATGCCGATGATTAATGCAATAAGTGCAAAAATTATGGGGAATGAAGCCCCTATTGATGCAAGAGCATCTTTACCGAGAACATTTCCTACAATTATTGTATCGACAACCTGATAAAATTGCTGAAACACATTGCCCAAAAGCATTGGCAATGCAAA
>CAYRJP010000116.1:5678-6964 GCA_964424425.1 uncultured Bacteroidales bacterium
CCTCTGTGGTTAAGTGTTTTTTGTTTGTAATGGTCATACAAAGCAAAATAGAGTTGTTTGTATTTTTCCGTTTTTTCACTTTCGTGAAAACTGCTACCTTTTATCTCGTTGGTAATAAAAGGATTGACAAAAGCACCGCGACCAATCATATAGCCTTTAATATCAGGAAAGTAGCTGTCTAATCTCTCTACATCTTTTTTTGAAACAATATCACCGTTGTAAATTACGGGAACAGAAAATTTAGAGTAAATTTTTCTAAAAAACTCAATATCGGCTTTGCCTTCGTATTTTTGGGTGGCTGTTCGCGGATGAATAATTACTTCATTAATATTGTATCTGTTTAAAATATCAATAATTGGTATTATTTCATTTTTATCATAAAGACCAAGGCGAATTTTAATTGATAGTTCGGGTTTTAATTCAGGGAGAATGTTTTTTATTAAGTATTCTATTTTATCGGGAAAGGGTAGAAGTCCTGCTCCGCGTGTTTTTTTGGTAACAAACGGGAAAGGACAACCCAAATTAAGATTTACTTTTTTAAATCCTATTTCGTAAAACAGATTGGCATAATGCAAAAAACCTTCGGGTTCGTTGCTTAACAGTTGAGGAACAAGAGTTATGTTTTTGTTTATTTGAGAAAAGTTTTTTTTGAGCCTGCCTTGTTTTATGGGCGATTTGCTGCTTGCAAGAATATAAGGAGTCATCATTTCATCGAACCCGCCAAAAATTTCATGATAAGTATTCATAAAAAAAATGTCAGTCATTGCTTGCATAGGAGCAAGTTGTAAAAAGCGGCTCATACAATTAATTTTTACAAATTAAGGCATAAAAAAAAGGAATGTCAACACACTCCTTTTTTTTATGTTATCTAAATCTTGCTTAGTTAATTTTTTCATCTAAAGCTTTACCCGGCTTAAATTTAGCAACATTTTTAGCAGCTATTTGAATTTCTTTTCCGGTTTGTGGGTTACGTCCTGTGCGAGCTGCACGTTGGGCAACAGAAAAAGTTCCGAATCCTATTAATTGGATATTTTCCTTTTTACCTAAAGTTTCTTTTGTTGTTTCGATGAATGCTGATAAAGCTTTTTCAGCATCTACTTTTGTTAAACCGGCTTTTTCAGCCATAGCTGCTACTAATTCTTGTTTGTTCATAGTGTTAATTCTTAAGTTAAACTTTAAAATTCTTTAATTACAGCATTAAATATAAGGAAAGATTTGTATTCACGAACAATTATTTTAAAAAAAATCACTTTTTTGTTGAAAAAAAGTGATTTTTTGTTGAAAAA
>CAYRJP010000117.1:0-6932 GCA_964424425.1 uncultured Bacteroidales bacterium
GGGTAAAATAATAATGAAGGCTGCCGCCGAAAATCTTACTCCCGTTACTCTTGAATTGGGCGGCAAAAGCCCTGCCATTGTAATGAACGATGCAGACATTAACATTACCGCTCAACGCATAACTTGGGCTAAATTTTTAAACGGCGGTCAAACTTGCGTTGCTCCCGATTATATTTTAGTTAAAAAAGATATTAAACAAAAGCTTATTGACAAAATAAAACTGAATATTGATAAAATATACGGCAACGCCCCGCAAAACAGCGATGCTTTTGTAAGAATAATCAATAAAAGACATTTTATTCGAATAACAGAACTTATTGATACCGATAAAGTTATAATCGGCGGAGAGACAAACGAAAATGATTTGTTTATTTCACCTACGGTAATGCACAATGTTACTTTTGACGATGCGGTAATGCAAGAAGAAATCTTTGGTCCCGTATTGCCTGTTATTGAATTTACCGATATTGATTGGGCAATAAAACAGATAAAAGACCGTCCGAAGCCGCTGGCTCTATATCTTTTTACTTCAAATAAAAAGATGATAAAAAAGATACTTCACGAAATATCATTCGGTGGCGGAGCAATTAACGATGCGGTAATGCACCTTGCCAACTCAAACTTGCCTTTTGGCGGAGTCGGACAATCGGGAATGGGAAATTATCACGGTAAAGCCGGATTTGATACTTTCTCGCATTTTAAATCAATTCTTAAAAAATCAACACTTTTTGAACCTTCGGTAAAATATACTCCATATACCGACTTTAAACGAAAACTATTGAAAATGTTGATTGAATAATTTGTAATAACGTAACAATCATTATAGAGGTTTAAAATAATCAAGGTTTTGCTATGTGCTAAATTTACAAAACGTTAAAATACTTTTGTTCAGTAGATTAGTAAAATAATACCTTAATTTTATTTTTAACCCAAACTATACAATAGAAAACAAAAATAGTTTTCTATTGTATAGCGATAAAGAACTACATCTATTTTGGACAATAACCAAAATGATGTATTTCTAAATCGGGGTTAACCCTTACTAAATGCCGTAAGTTCACTATTTCACAACTCCTACTGCATAAGTCGGGTTTAATATAAATACTTTTACATTACTCTTTTGAACATTTACAATACCTAAAAAAAATAAAGTTACCACTAAAAAACACAACTACTTTTTATTGAGAATCTGGATTTGACAGGTGGTCACTGAGCTTGCCGAAGTGCTCAGCCTCCATTCTGTTAATTTCTATCTGTAAAAAATATTTGCAAACCACTACAAACAATCAAAAATGATTTTTATCAACTATTGTTTTATTTTTATTATAACGATAATATTTACCTTTGCCACTTTAATATTAACTAAAAAAACAAGTAAAAATGAACACAAAAAAAACATTTAAAACAAGTAAGACTCTTTGTTTTAAACATTGGAGTCGCAAATCGTTTGCAGTATTTGCAAGTTTGAAATCGGTAGTTAAAATCGGATTTTTAACAAGCACATTAACTATTTTAATTGCTCCGCAAAAAGGTTATTCGCAAACCGATACAATAAAAATAAATAAACATCTCGATATTGACGAAGTTGTTGTGTCGGGAGAGCGGTCGCCCGAAGTTTATTCAAAAATTTCGCGAATAGTAACTTTAATTCCCAAAGAAAGTGTTTTACGCACACCGGCTCAGAGTTTGAACGATGTATTTGAATATACTCCCGCAACAGACCTGAGAGTTCGAGGAAAATACGGTGTGCAAGCAGACCTTAATATTCGCGGAGGTTCTTTCGACCAAAACGTAATTCTACTAAACGGAATAAACATATCAAATCCACAAACAGGACATCTTAGCCTAACCCTTCCCATTGATATTGAATCGGTAAAACAAATTGAAATTCTAGAAGGTCCGTCGAGTCGTATCAGCGGAGCTAATGCTTTTAGCGGAGCGGTAAATTTTGTTACCGAAACCGATACCGCAAACACCGTAAACTTCCATGCTATGTATGGAGAGCATAATCTTTTTAAAACAAACATTACGGCATCGCTAAGTAATAAATATGTAAAAAACTTTGTTGCTTTTTCGGTTTACGGTTCCGACGGTTTTACCCACAATACCGATTTTAGAAGTTACAGCCTTTATTACAACGGTAATATTTCGGTTGACGATGCCAAAGTAGGTATTCAACTGGGGTTAAACGACAAATCATACGGCAGTAACAACTTTTACAGCACTAAATTTAAAGACCAATACGAAGATAACAAAGCATCGCTTACAAGCATATCCTTTGACAAAGGCGGTAGATTAAAATTTCACGCTGCTGCATATTGGCGTCGCTTTTACGACCATTTTGTTCTTTTCAGAGATAATCCTAAACTTTATCAAAATTATCATGCAACCGATGTTTTGGGAACAAACACCAACTTTTCGTTGTTGACATTTCTAGGAAAAACAACTGTTGGTGTTGATATGCGAAACGAAAGTATAAATAGCACAACGCTTGGTCACGAAACAGGTGATTCTATTCTTGTGCCCGACACCGACTCTATTTATTATAAAAAATTTCACAGTAGAAATAACACCGGCTTATTTGTAGAACACAGTTACCATACTGATAAATTCAGCATCTCAGGAGGGGGAATTTTCAACTTTAATACCGACCAAGGTTTAAAGGGCAAGTTTTATCCCGGAATTGATGTCAGCTATAAGTTTTATAAAAATATGAGAATATATGCTTCGATAAATTCTGCTGTGCGTATGCCAACCTTTACCGACCTTTTTTATGTGGGACCCGAAAATATCGGTAATCCAAACCTGAAACCCGAAGAATCGGTTACTTATGAGGCAGGGGTAAAATCTGCATCGCAACTGTTTACGGGAAATGCTTCTTTCTTTTTTCGTCAAGGAAAAAATATTATAGACTGGAATAAGCAAAACAGTGACGATAAATTGTGGACACCAAGCAACATAACAGAATTAAACACAACAGGAATTGAATTGCAGGGAATGGTTAATACTTCACAATTTGCAATTAATCCGATTTACGGAGTTCGCTCGTTGCATTTCGGATTTTTATTTATGAATATTACTAAATCAACAAGTAATACAATATCTCGCTATGCTTTGGATTATTTATCGTCGAAAATTACGGCGGGTATTGATTTACGATTGTATAAAAATATTTATACCAATTGGCAATTTGTTTATCAGGACAGAAACGGCGATTATCAGGTTTACAATAGTGAAACCGATGGCTACGACACTAAACAATATGAACCGTTTACTATTGTAGATGCAAAATTATATCTGGAGCATAAAATATTTAACCCGTATATTGAAGTATCAAATATTTTTGATGTTGATTATAACGACATTGGCGGAGTTCCACAACCCGGCAGGTGGATAAGAGGCGGAGTTAAAGTTAATTTGGTGTTTAATTAATATTGAAACATTGAAGATTGTTTTTTAACATTAAGGGTTTTGTTAACATCAAGGTTTCGCTACTAGCGAAGCCTTGACTAACTAACAGCAAAGCTTAGCTTCCTACGAAACTTTCAACTTTATAAACTTTTAACATTCAGCTAATTCTTTTATTCGCTACGCTCATTTTTTTGAACCATATAAGAACATTTAAGTTATGCTTCGCTTTGCTCAGCAATTTTAAAACATTAAGTTAAGGAAATTAAGGTTAAGGAAATTAAGTTTTCACCGCAAAGACGCTAAGTCGCAAAGGTTTTTTGTCCACAAATTACACTAATTGGCACTAATTTATTTTTCTTCTTCGTTGCATAAAGTGCTGGTCACTGAGCTTGTCGAAGTGACTTTTGCAAGTTATAGCCGTTCTATATTGCTAATTCGGCTTCGACAAGCTCTCCGAAAAAATCGGAGTAAACTAGCCTCCGAAGATACGGTCACTGAGCCTGCCGAAGTGACTTTTGCTAACTAGCACTGTCCTTCGTTGTAAATTCCGGCTTCGACAAGCTCAGCCTCCGTGGCTATTTCTGCATTATCGCATTAAATCATTGTATAATTACATCATTGAACCATTGTATCATTAAGTAACTTTCAATTCATTATTGCATTATTGCATCCTCCGGAGGCGGACAAGTTTTCAGCATTAAATCATTGTATAATTATCTCTCTATTTATAAAAATGCATTTCGTCAATATATTGCCACACCTCTTCGGGAAGAAAAAATCTTATGTCTTTACCTTGTTTTACGGCATTGCGAATAAAGCTGGATGATATTTCCATTAGCGGAGCATCAACAAAAGTTACATTTTTATGATTTGCCAAATTATTTTTTTCACAATTCGGACGCGGATAAACTAATATTTTATTGTTTTCTAATATCAACTCATGATTTTTCCATTTATGAAAAGATGCTAAATTATCTTCACCAATAATAAGGGCAAACTCTTTCTCAGGATATTTATCATTAAGATAAGCCAGAGTATCAATTGTATATGAAGGTTTGGGCAGGTTAAATTCAATACTTGAAGCTCTGAATCGCGGGTAATCGCGTAAAGCACGATTTACAAGTTCTAAACGTTGATAATCGGGTAGTAGCGACGATTTCTGTTTTAACGGATTTTGCGGACTGACAACAAACCACAACTCTTTTAAACCTGCAAATTCCAAAAAATAGTTGGCTATAGCCAAATGACCGATATGAATGGGATTAAACGAGCCGAAATATAGTCCTGTCATGCTTTTTATATTTAATAATTTACGCAAAAATACGATTATTCAATGATTTAATTATACTATTGTTTAATTATTCAATGGTGTAACCTTCAATATTATCTTGTGTTAAAAACCTAATAACTTATTGAATAGCAAATTATTTATTTTCATATAAATATACATTTTACCGTATTTTTTTTACAGCAATCAAAATATTAATTATATTTTTGTTAGAAATTAAAATTAAAATTAAAATATAATGTTAACAAAATTTAAAGTTGCAAATTTTAAAGGTTTTAATACAGAAATTGTTTTTAATTTAAAAGAAACAAACAATTATAACTTTAATAAACATAATATTAAAAATGGTATTGTTAACAATGCACTTGTATATGGGCCAAATTCAGTAGGGAAATCTAATTTAGGGTTAGCAATATTTGATATAATTGCACATTTGACAGATAAAGAAAATAGTGATATACAATATTCTTTTTATTTAAATGCTCTTAATAATTCAAAAACTGCTGATTTTCAATATGAATTCAAATTTGATTCTTATAACGTAATTTATAAATATAAAAAAACAGACCATAAGACTATTATATCAGAAGAATTTATAATCAATAATAAACAACTTGCTTTTATTGATAGAACAATTAGTAATGATGCTAATATCTTATTTAAAGGAGCAGAAACACTTAAAACAACCCTAATTGATAAAAATCTATCTCTATTAAAATATATTAAAAACAACTCTGTTTTAGATAATAATGAAGAAAATAAATGCTTTAATAAGTTTTATGATTTTGTTGATAAAATGCTTTTTTTTAGATCATTGCAAGAAAATATGTATTTAGGAGTAGAAGTTGGGCGAAGAGTTTTAGATGAAGATATTATAGAAAATAATAATGTTAATGATTTAGAAGCATTTTTAAATAAAGTTGGTATAAAATGTAAATTAGTAGTTATTAAAGAAGCAGGACAGGATATTATTGCATTTGATTTTAAAGGAAAACATATTGCATATTATAATATTGCTTCAAGCGGAACTAAATCTTTAATTCTTTTTTATTTTTGGTTACAAAGATTAAAAAAGAAAAAAGTTTCTTTTTTATTTATTGATGAGTTTGATGCTTTTTATCATCATGAATTATCAAAATTAATAGTTAAGAAACTTGTAAATATTGGTGTTCAATTTGTTTTAACAACTCATAATACTTCAATAATTTCTAACGACTTACTAAGACCGGATTGTTATTTTTTAATGAATTATGATGAAATCAAACCACTATCAAAGTGTACTACAAAAGAATTGAGAGAAGCACACAATTTAGAAAAAATGTATAAAGCAGGTATATTCAATGTCTAACTATATATTATTCATATTTGAAGGAGAAAAAACTGAAAAAAAAATAGTTAATAATCTTACTAAATTTTTTATTAGTGAAAATAATACTGTTATACAATGTGCATATTGTAATAATATATATAAATTATATAAAGATATTGATAATGATGAATTTTTAGACACTTTCGTACTTTTAAAAGAAATAGATATAAATAAAAAAATACTTTCAAATTTTGAACGAAATGATTTTGCTGAAATTTATTTATTTTTTGATTATGACGGGCATGATACTTTAGCCAATGATAAAAAAGTTAGAGAAGTATTAAATTTTTTCAATGAAGAAACTTCGGCTGGTAAATTATTGATAAGTTATCCGATGGTTGAAGCTTTAAAACATTTTTCTGATGATAATACTTTTAAGTTCCTAAAAGTTAAAGCTAAACACAATATTCATTATAAAAAAATAGTTAGTAAAGAAGCAAATAAAAAACTAATTAATTTTAATTCTTATACAAAAGAAGATTGGATTACTCTTCTTAACTGTCATTTAAAAAAAATGAATTATATTGTAAATAATAAATATAAAATACCTAACAATTCACATTCTCAAATAAAAATCTTTAAAAATCAAGTAGATAAATATATTAATAATGATTGCACCGTTGCTGTTTTAAGTTCATTTCCTATTTTCTTATTTGAATATTATGGAGTTGATTTTATCAATAATTTATTGTTAGAATAATACAATTTGCACCAAATACATATCACTTCTGATTTAATCACTAATTCAAAAAAACTTCTCCCCCGGCTTTTATCCATTTAAAAAATCATTTAAGATATCTTCGGCTTCCTGTTTTGCTTTATCTAAATTATCATTTAAAATTACTTTATCGAAATATTTTGCAT
>CAYRJP010000118.1:0-3149 GCA_964424425.1 uncultured Bacteroidales bacterium
CTCTTATCTAAAAATAATCTAAATAACTGATTTTTAATATATTATATATTATTTGTAAACTTGCAAAGTATTTTAAAAGTAAATAAAAAAGCATTGGTTTATATCAATCAATAAAAATTAAAACGATATGGCAAAAGTTAAATCACTGGCAGATTTGCAAAAGTTAAAAGCAAATTTGCAATCAAAAGTAAACATAAGAGAAAAAGGTGAAAGTGCTGAAAATTTAGTTCAAATAAAAGTTGCTATGGCAACATGCGGAATTGCATCGGGGGCGAAAGAAGTCATGGAATTTTTTATTGAAGAATTAGAAAAACGCAATATAGAATCGGTAGTAACACAAACTGGCTGTATGGGGTATTGCTATGCAGAACCTACAATTGAAGTTACTGTTCCGGGCAAAGAACCATTGGTATTTGGCTATGTTGATAAACGCAAAGCCGATGAAATTATTGAGCGTTATATTAAAAACGGAGAGCTTGTTGACGGAATTATACCGAAAAATTACGAAACCATTGATGATAACAATAAATAGGAGGAAACAAACATGACAGACTATAAAATGCATCTGTTAATTTGCGGCGGAACAGGTTGTAAGGCTTCTGCCAGCGATGCTATAAAAGATGAACTCATTAAAGAACTAAAAGAAAAAGACTTAATAGATGATTGTCAGGTAATTATGACAGGATGTTTCGGGTTTTGCGAGAAAGGTCCTATTGTAAAAGTTTTACCTGATAATACTTTTTATACTCAGGTTACACCCGAGGATGCAAAAGAAATAGTAGAAGAGCATATTATTAAAGGACGAAAAGTAGAACGTTTACTTTATAAAGACCCTAAAACATCAGAGAATGTAAGCGACTCTAAGCATATGGGATTTTATAAAAAACAGTTGCGTATTGCTTTACGTAATTGTGGTTTTATCAATCCGGAAAGTATAGAAGAATCCATAGCTCGTGACGGATATGCCGCATTAGCAAAGGTTTTAACCGAAATGACACCCGAACAAGCCATTCAGGAAATGATGGATTCGGGGTTACGCGGACGCGGCGGCGGCGGATTCCCTACCGGATTAAAATGGAAATTTGCTTCTCAAAATAAAGCCGACCAAAAATATGTTGTGTGTAATGCCGACGAAGGAGACCCCGGTGCGTTTATGGACAGGTCTATTCTTGAAGGAGACCCTCATACCGTAATTGAGGCTATGGCTATCAACGGTTATTGTATTGGTGCAACAAAAGGACTTGTTTATATTCGTGCCGAATATCCTTTGGCTATTGAGCGTCTTAAAATAGCAATAAATCAAGCTCGTGAATACGGTTTCTTAGGAAAAGATATTTTAGGTTCAGGATTTGATTTTGATATAGAGATGCGTTACGGAGCCGGAGCTTTTGTTTGTGGTGAAGAAACAGCTCTTATTCACTCAATGGAAGGAGAAAGAGGTGAGCCGACTTTTAAACCGCCATTTCCTGCCGAATCGGGATATTTGGGAAAGCCTACCAATGTAAATAATGTTGAAACTTATGCCAATATTCCTGTTATTTATCTGAAAGGAGCCAATTGGTTTAATAAGATAGGAACCGAAAAATCAAAAGGAACAAAAGTTTTTGCCCTTGCGGGAAAAATCAATAATGTAGGACTTATTGAAGTTCCAATGGGAACAACTCTTCGCGAAGTAATTTACGAAATTGGCGGAGGAATTAAAAACGGAAAGAAATTTAAGGCTGTTCAAACCGGAGGTCCTTCGGGCGGCTGTTTAACTGAAAAACATCTTGATACTCCTATTGATTACGACAACCTAATAGCATCAGGCTCTATGATGGGTTCAGGAGGTATGATTGTAATGGATGAAGATGATTGTATGGTTTCTGTTGCTAAATTTTATCTTGACTTTACTGTTGAAGAATCTTGCGGAAAATGTGCTCCATGTCGTATCGGAAACAAACGTCTTTATGAACAACTGGAACTTATTACTCAAGGTAAAGGTTCAAAAGAAGATTTGGAAAAACTGCGTGACCTTTGTTATGTGATTAAAGATACTTCGCTTTGTGGACTGGGACAAACATCACCAAACCCTGTATTGTCAACATTAGAGAATTTTTATCATGAATATTTGGCTCACGTTGAAGAGCAAAAATGTGAAGCCGGAGCTTGTAAAGACTTAATGAAATACGTGATAGACCACGAAGCATGTGTGGGATGTACCGCTTGTGCAAGAGTTTGTCCGGTAGGTGCTATTGCAGGAGAACGCAAAGAAGCTCATACTATTGACCAAACAATTTGTATTAAGTGTGGTGCTTGTATGGAGAAATGTAAATTCGGAGCTATAAGCATTATTTAGGTTAACCTTATTTTACAAAAAAAATAATATCAAAAAAAATTGTAATGGAATATATAAATTTAACAATAGATAATAAACCTGTAAAGATAGAGAAAGGTTCTACAATTTTGGAAGCTGCTCGCACCGCAGGTATCGACATACCGACTTTATGCCATATGAAGTTGGACGATATGAATATTGAGAATAAGCCCGGAGGATGTAGAATTTGTGTTGTTGAGGTTGAAGGACGTAAAAACCTTGCTCCTTCGTGTTGCACAAATGCTACCGACGGAATGGTTATTAAAACAAATACAATGAGAGTTTTAAACTCTCGCAGAACAGTTTTGGAACTTATTCTTTCAGACCATCCTGCCGATTGTTTGATTTGTACTAAATCGGGTAACTGCGAATTACAAGATATGTCACATCGTTTAGGAGTTCGCGAAATTCACTTTAAAGGTGAAATGTCAACTTACAAAGAGGATAAATCTCCTTCAATAATTCGCGAACTTGACAAATGTATTATGTGCCGTCGTTGCGAAATGATGTGTAACGATGTACAAACAGTAGGTGCACTTAATGCTGTAAATCGTGGTTTTATGGCTGTTGTGGCTCCTGCTTTTGAAATGGATTTGGAAAAATCTACCTGTACATATTGTGGTCAGTGTGTGGCTGTTTGTCCTACGGGAGCTTTAACAGAAGTAAACCACTCAAATGATGTTATCAGAGCATTGGCTAATCCTAAGAAAACCGTTGTTGTTCAAACAGCTCCTGCCGTAAGAGCTGCAATAGGTGAAGAGTTTGGATTGGAACCGGGAACTTTGGTAACAGG
>CAYRJP010000118.1:3249-6867 GCA_964424425.1 uncultured Bacteroidales bacterium
CAAGCAAATATCGATTTTAACAGCCTGCCCGACGAAGATTTTGACAATCCTTTGGGAGAATCAACAGGTGCAGGTGTAATATTCGGAACAACCGGAGGAGTTATTGAAGCTGCCGTAAGAACAGCTTACGAAGTTCACACCAAAAAAACTCTTGAAAAAGTTGATTTTAATGAGCTTAGAGGAATGGAAGGTATTCGCGAAGCAACTATTGATTTTGACGGCTTGCCGATTAAAATAGGTATAGCACACGGATTGGGAAATGCCCGCAAACTACTTGAAGATATTCGTTCAGGAAAATCCGATTTTCATGCAATAGAGATCATGGCTTGTCCCGGAGGATGTATCGGTGGTGGAGGTCAACCACTACACCATGGTGATTCTTCAATAATTAAAGCTCGTCAAATGGCTCTTTATCAAGAAGATAAAAATAAGAAACTGAGAAAATCACACGAAAATCCGTATATTATTCAATTGTATAAAGAGTTTTTGGGTGAACCGATGAGTGAAAAAGCACATCAATTGTTGCATACTCATTATTTTGACAAGAAAAAAGAATTTGAAATAGAATAGTTTGATGCGTATTTTGCACACGAATTAAGATTTTCGCAATGCGAAAATCTTAATTCAAATTTTTAAAATTATAAATTTAAAGTTATGTCATCAGTAAAGATAAAATTAAAACAATCGGATGTAGATAAACTTAAAGAAGTTTGTGCATCTTTCAATAACGACCCGGGTGAGTTAATAAATGTTCTTCATAAAGCACAAAGCATTTTTGGATATTTACCTGCCGAAGTTCAAGAAGTAATTGCCGAAGAGTTAAATATGGCAGTAGCAAAAGTTTACGGTGTAGTAACCTTTTACTCATTTTTTACAATGACTCCAAAAGGGAAATATCCCATTTCTATCTGCACAGGAACAGCTTGTTATGTAAGAGGAGCCGAAAAGGTATTAGACGAATTTAAACGCCGTTTAAATGTTCAGGTTGGCGAAACAACTCCCGACGGAAAACATTCATTAAGTTGTTTACGCTGTGTGGGTGCTTGCGGACTTGCTCCTGTTGTATTAGTTGGCGAAAAAGTTTACGGACGTGTATCACCCGACGGTGTTGCCGATATACTTGCTGAATACGAATAAATTGTTTTTTCATATTATAAAAAAAAGCTGTCTTAAATAGACAGCTTTTTTTATTCTTATCTCATAATCATTTACCAAATATTACTTTTTTTATCATCGTAAATAATTTTCAACTTTTAACTCATTATATCATTTTTTTTTTTTAAACTTTACTTTTTTCTCAACATATTGTAACTTTATTTTGTTGTATTTACAGAATTTATTTACCCTTTAAATCTTTTCAATATGACTAACCCTGTTGACAAACGCAAGAAAAAAGAAAAACTTGAAATTGCTGAACGCAAAGTAGAAAAAGCTTGGATTAGAGCCAGTAAAATCAATAAAAAATTGAAGCGTGCAAAGAAAAAGGATGAAAAAGATGTTAAGCAAACACTTAAATTAAAATTACAAGATGCTTACAAACGTCTTAAACGAAACAAAAAAGAGTTATCAAAAACCGAACGTAAAGTTTCATAAAAACAAAAAGGCTGCTCCAAACGCAGCCTTTTTTATTTTATATGCAATACTTAATATATTTTTTAAATACATTATATTGCAGTAATTTTATTTTTAATATTTAATACCCAATCAAATGAGATACTTCTTTTTAACATTACTGATATTACTGCTATCCGTAAATCTGTTTTCACAAAAAAAATATGCCACAACCTCAAAAAAAGCAATAAAATATTATCAAGAGGCTGTATCGGCATTTAATAAAATGGATTATGTTTCCACAGAAGATTACTTAAATAAAGCAATAAAAAAAGACACTAAATTTATTGATGCTTATTTACTTAGAGCTGAATTATACAGAGCTAATCGCATGTATAACAAACAAATTGCAGATTTACAAACAGCTGTTTCAATAAACGATAAATATTTCCCGTATGTATATTACAATCTGGGTGCAGCACTGTTGATTTCAGGAAAATATAAAGATGCAAAAGTTGCATTTAACAATTTTATTAAAAATGAAAAAGCAAAACAATCTAGTAAAAATAAAGCTCTTAGATTTATTAAACAGTGTGATTTTGCACAATCTCTTGTTGACAATCCCGTTGATTTTCAACCCGAATCGCTTGGTGACAGTATAAATACCGATAATGACGAATATTGGCCTTCGTTGTCAATTGACGGCAATACATTATATTATTCCGTTTTACTCGTCGATTCATCGCGACATACTGCCTACGGAATTTTTGCTCATCAAGAGGATTTTTTTGTAAGCCATAAAATTAATAATAAATGGAGCAAAGGAAAACCTTTGGGTAAACCAATAAATACAAGGGACAACGAAGGAGCTTTAAAGGTTTCGGCAGACGGGAAAGTAATTGTTTTTACAGCTTGTAATCGTCCCAAAGGGCACGGACGATGCGATATCTATTTTGCATTTAAAACTCCAAACGGTTGGTCTAAACCAATAAATGCAGGTGAAATTATAAATACAAGATATTCCGAAAAACAGCCGTGCTTATCTGCCGACGGCACACGAATATACTTTTCATCAGACCGCCCCGACGGACATGGCGGAATGGATATTTGGTATAGCGACCTTAACAAACAAGGATATTGGCAAAAACCTGTAAATATGGGAGAAAATATAAATACAAGATATGATGAAGAATCGCCGTTTTTACATCCCGATAATCAAACATTTTATTTCAGCTCTGACGGTCATCCCGGACTTGGCATGAAAGACATTTTTTATTGCCGTAAAAATGATTCTACCGGATGGTCTAAACCTAAAAATATAGGTTATCCTGTAAATACTTATCGCGATGAAATAGGATTATTTATTGACAATACAGGTGAAACTGCTTATTTTTCATCAAATTACAAAGACAGTTCACGTGATATTTACAAGTTTAAGATACCTGTAAAAGCACGCCCGCGTCCTGTCTCTTACCTTTCGGGAATTGTAACAGACAAAGAGACTCACACTCCTCTACAAGCATTTATATTATTGCTGGAAACAGAATCGGGCGATACTGTAATGAATGTTTTATCAGATGCAAGAAAAGGTGACTTTTTAGTTTGTTTGCCTAGTGGTAAAAATTATGCTCTCAACGTATCGTGCAAGGGTTATCTTTTTAAATCAATTAATTTTGATTTATCCGAAACATCGTCATACCAACATCCTCATAAAGAAAATATAGAACTTGAACGAGCAAAGATTAATAGTGCTGTTGTTTTAAATAATATTTTTTTTAAAACTGATTCGTATGAGTTGTTACCGGAATCAAAAGCAGAATTGCTAAAAACAGTTGAATATATTAAAAACAACAAAGGTTGGGTGTTTGAAATAGGCGGACACACCGACCAGCGAGGCTCCGATGAATATAATATGCAACTTTCAGAGAAAAGAGCAAAAGCCGTTTATAATTATTTGATAGAAAAAGGTATTAATGCCGATATTCTGACTTACAAAGGATATGGAAAAAGTAAACCTGTCGCCACAGGAGATTCTCCTGAGTCATTGGCAAAAAACAGAAGAACAGA
>CAYRJP010000119.1:0-6806 GCA_964424425.1 uncultured Bacteroidales bacterium
GAAAGAGTAGCTACCCAACAATGTAAATCGCGCGACAGATTAAAACTTGTATAAGTAAAATCCTTTGCTTCAAAATCCCATCCCGAACGGAAACCTATTTTCCATTTTTTAGTTAAACTTAAATCACCCGAAAAACTTAACGATTGAGCTATTTTAGATTGCACTCCTGTATTTGTATAAGTTAACGAATACTGAACACTCAGGTTCCAAGGAATATCAAAATAATCGTATCCGTAATACCCCATTATATCTGAAGTTGTATTTTCAGGTTCGCCTTCGTAGTCATCTTTATTATCATTATTGTCTTTAAACAGTTTTTTAGAATTAAGTTTAAAACTTGTGCTTACTCTTGCATTTGTTATTCTAAAAGGTTTACCCTGATTTACTTTATAATAATATTCATTATAAATTTTACCGGTTGAATCAACAGCATAAAGATTTGCCGCTGCCGACATTGAAACAGAAAACATTTTAAACAAAGTTGTTCGTGCCGACATTGTAATAGGTGCCCAATTCATTGAATCAGCTATAATATTATATGACGAGTTAAAGTTTAATTGATCAAGAAGTTTTATCTTTTTTTCATGATTAACAGTATCCTTTTCACTTACAACTTTCATTTCAATATTATTTGTTAACGAGAATGTTACCAATCCGGCTTTTCCTGTGCCAGGAATACCGTAAATACTTCCGACATAAGGCGAATAATAATTTGTTCCGTTTGTATCATCGGGATGTAAATAGTAGTAACCCCATTTTTCTTCTTGAAAATCGGGACGATATGTAAAAGATACAGTTGGCACAGCAACATGTCTTATAGCTTTTATTTTACCTTTTTTAAACTGATACATTCCGTAAACTGTTGTTCCTAAGCCGGCACGCAGATTATAATCGTAAACATTATAAAATCCTTTTTGAATATCTTCGATAACAGTATCACGGATTTGTCCGTTTTCGTCAGTATATTGTTCTCCATTAAGCATTGTTCGCTTAAAATACATTCTATCGGTAAAATTGATACCGGGTCTAAAATTAAAATATTTTAACACTTTAATAGATGTGCTTAACGGGATAGAATGTTTTATACCATTTTTAAAATAATCCCACATTTGAGGAGTAAATATAGTAGTATCGGTTAATCCTGTAGATTTATTTTCAAAATTACCTGTATAATTAATACCGAGGTTTTCATACCATTTAGCTTTACCTACGGAAACTTTTTTTCTAAAAGGAAATATCTTTGACATGTTTAATGTCATTTGCGGCAAATTAAGTTGTACATCACCTGTTTTATTATTTTGACTGTGTCGTAAGTTAATTGATGTGCTAAACGGTGTATTTGCAAATTTTTTCCGATAAGAAACACTTGAACTTGTTGTATTTGTAAGATAATCTTCTGTTGTTGTTGAGTTATATTTATTTTCGCCACGAGAAATAAAATTTACGTTTGCACTAAAGTTGCTGTTTGGGCGTGCTTTAGGGTCTTGTATATGCGACCATTTTATTCGATATTCATTAGATTCGTTGTAACTTTCGGGAATATCGGGTTCGCCGTAAACAACCTTTGAATAGGCAATATCAACATTACCGCTGAACTTATATTTAACTTTATATTTTGATTGTGCGTTTACTAACCACGAACCTTTAGAGTAAACATCGCCTTTTACGGCTAAATCAACATAATCGTTAATAGCAAAATAGTAACCACCTTCACGTAAAAAGAATCCTCTGTTTCGTTCTTCACCGAATTTTGGTATTAAAAAGCCCGATGCTTTTTCTTTTGTAGTAGGAAAATATCCGAAAGGAACCATTAACGGGAAAAGAGGAATATCTTCAATAACTAAATATGAATAACCGGCAATTATCGCTTTGTTTGGCACAACCTTTCCTCGCGACAGCGATAAATAAAAATGAGGATGCTCCAATTCACAGGTAGTATATTTTCCGTGATAAAGATTAATAGAGTTATCGGGTTCTTTTTTAGTTTTTTCACTATGTAAAAAGCCTTCATCTTGCTCAGTGAACAAATCTTTAATAAATCCTTTTTGAGTTTTTACATTGTAAGTAATAGCCTTTGCTTTCATATTTTCACCGCCTTGTTTAAATTCCGGCTGACCGATATATTCTCCTGTGGAATCTTTTACTCCTTCGGCATAAATAACATTTTCAGTCAAGTCAATCTCAATATAAGCGGCTTTAAGTTCAATATCTTCATATTTAATAAATGCTTCACCAAAAAGATATATTTTTCGTCCGTCAATAGAATAAATTGTAGAATCTTTTGCTGATAAATCAATATTATCTTTTAACATATCACCCTTAGGACGCTGTTTTTTTATAGTAGTGTCTTTTTTATAATGAAGTGATTTATAGGATAATGTATCTTTATTATCAATATAATTAGAATCTTTTATTGATATATTAACAGAATCCTGATAAACACTATCTTTTTCTAAATACAATTTAATGCTGTCATTTTCAACAATTTGAGAAAAAGCTGTTAAAGTGCTTATCAAATATATAATAAATCCTATTGTGAGGTTTTTTGTTTTCAAATCAGATATAATATACTATTTTTGTAATAAAATTATCTTATATTTTTAACGCCTCAAAACTAATGAAATTTTAAAGTTTTAGAGTTATTATGAAAGAAAAAATTCTTTTACTGTTTTGTATTATTTTGGGTTCATCAATTATAAAGGGTTCATATACTTGTAATTCGGATAATTCAAAATACAAAAAAATAGTTGTAATTGATGCCGGACACGGCGGTGAAGATACCGGAGCTGTAGGAAAACATTCAAAAGAAAAAGATATTGTATTGTCAATAGCTCTTAAAGTGGGAAAATACATTGAACAAAATATGCCCGATGTAAAGGTTATTTATACTCGAAAAACGGATGTTTTTATTCCGCTACACGAAAGAGCTATGATTGCCAATAACAATAATGCCGATTTATTTGTTTCGATACATGCCAATTCAAATCCAAATACAAAACCTTTCGGGACAGAGACTTTTGCCATGGGATTACATAAAACAAAAGGAAATCTTGAAGTTGCAAAAAAAGAGAACTCCGTAATTGTTTTTGAAAAAGATTACTCTACAAAATATGAAGGATTCGACCCTAACTCTGCCGAATCGTATATTGTTTTTTCGTTAATGCAAAATGCTTATTTAAAACAGAGTCTTAAATTGGCATCATACATTCAAGATGAATTTAAAGAAAGAGCCAAACGAAAAGACAGAGGTGTTAAACAAGCCGGATTCTTAGTGCTGTGGCATACATCAATGCCAAGTGTTTTGATAGAAACAGGTTTTGTGTCGAATGAAAAAGAGGAAGCATATTTAATGTCTCCGCAAGGACAAGATTATTTGGCTTCGGCTATTTACAGAGCCATAAAAAGATATTTATCAAATATTACCGATAATGAATCGGATTTAACAAAAAAAACATCGAATTTAGCAAATGATAATTCAAATACGGCAATAGAAGATTCTGTAAAAAAAGATGAAATATGTTTCAGAGTTCAAATCACATCATCATCAAGACCATTACAAAATAATCATCCTGTATTTAATAATTATACAAATGTATATGAATATAAAGAAAACAATATTTATAAATATACCGTGGGAAAATATACTTCTTATACCGAAGTAAAAGAATTTAAAAATAATCTAAAAAAAGATTTTCCGGGAGCATTTATTGTTGCCTTTAAAAATAATAAACGAATAAAATTATCGGAAGCCATTAAACTTTTAAATTAAATAAAGTGGAAAAGAAAAATTACATTAAAATAGGTATTATTACAAGTTTAATAATATTTGCATTAATTTGGGGAGTTAATTACCTGAAGGGTAAAGATATTTTCAGTTCAGAATATATTTACTATGTAGTTTATGACAGAATTGACGGATTACAAGTATCAAATCCGGTATTGGTAAACGGTTACGCCGTCGGTCAAGTTCGCAATATTGGTTTTTTGCCTGACAATTCGGGTAAAATTGTTGTAACAATGGCACTTACACAAGATTTTAACATTCCGGGTAATACTGTCGCCCGAATATTCAGCAGCGACCTTATGGGCACAAAAGCCGTAGAGTTGATTTTTGGTAAAGCCGATTATCTGCAACAACCCGGCGATACTCTAAAATCTGACTTCGAAGGAAGTTTGCAAGAGATGGTAAGTGTGCAAATGCTTCCGTTAAAAAAGAAAGCCGAAGATTTGATGAAACAAATGGAAGATGCAATAGAAGTTATTAATTATGTTTTTAACGAAAAAACTCAAGCTAATATAATGTCAAGTTTTGAAGATATAAAAATAACTTTTGCCAATTTAAAAGAATCATCATCAAATCTTGATACAATTGTTTATGCCAATAAAACTAAAATTGATGCAATAATGAGCAATATTGAATCAATATCGGCAAATATTGAAAAAAACAATGATAATATTTCAAGAGTTATTGATAATACATCGAGAATAAGCGATTCGCTTGCAAACTCAAATCTTACACAAACCATAAATCAATTAGCTGAACTTATTGCCGAACTTAATGTTACAATGCAAAAAATTAATAACTCGGAAGGTTCATTAGGACTACTTGTAAACAACGATACTCTTTATTATAATTTGGAAGATGTTACTTACAATTTGAACAAACTTCTTACCGATATGAGAGTTAATCCTAAGCGTTACGTTCATTTTTCGATGTTTAACACCGGAAAAACCGTTTATGTTGAAGATGCCAATCAGGTAAAAGGTAAAAAGCAAAAATTAAGATATAAAGTGATGATTTATCACTCAAACACTCCTGTATCACCGCAATCGCCTAAATTTAAAAATTATAAGAATATTGAAGAAGCTGTAATTAACAACGAATATGTATATCTGACAGGCAACGAAAAAAATAAAGATAAAGCCAAAATATTGCTAAAAGAAGTTTCTGTTGATTTTCCTGATGCTAAAATTGTTGAAGTTAAAGGAGGAGAATATACCATTGTTAATTATTAATTATTTTTGATATTAAACCAACAATATATTTAACATAAATTTTAAGAATTAGTTTTTCACTATAAGTAATCGTTTTATAACTGTTATTATCAACAACTTATATTGCTATATATTATAACTTATTGATTATAAGGAAATTAAATAAAGTTTATTTTTTTTTATTTTTTTTCAAATTCTAATAAATTAATATCTAACACCATACAACATTTATCAAAAAGTCAATAGAAAAAAGATTTTTTTTTTATCTTTTTTTTCACAAAATTGCTTAAGATTTCAAATAACAACTTTACAATAATATTCAATTAAGCTATGTCAAAAGATCATAATCAAATTTGGTTAAATTGTTTACAGGTAATAAAGGATAATGTTCCTGCCATTAGTTTTAAAACATGGTTTGAACCTATTGTTCCGGTTAAAATTAGCCAAAACATTTTAACCATACAGGTTCCCAGTCCGTTTTTTTACGAATATTTAGAAGAACAATACATTGATCTTTTACGAAAAACTTTAAGAACAGAATTAGGACCCAATGCAAAACTTGAATACAATGTTATAATGCAAAACAATGTATATTCAAGTGCAAGTCCATATACCGTTAAATTACCTACAAACGACAGAAAAGAGCTTAACAATAAACCAATATCGTTACCTATTGACGAACATAAAACAATAAAAAATCCTTTTGTTATTCCGGGAATACAGAAACTGCATGTTGACCCGCAATTAAATCCCATATACAATTTTAATAACTTTGTAGAAGGAGAATGTAACAATTTAGCTCGTTCAGCAGGATTTGCCGTTGCCAACAATCCGGGTAAAACAGCATTTAACCCTTTGTTTATTTACGGGGCATCAGGATTAGGTAAAACACATTTATCACAAGCTATCGGTATTCAAGTAAAAGACCAATTTCCCGAAAAGGTTGTATTATATGTTACCGGCGATAAATTTCACACTCAATTTGTTGAAGCTACATTAAATAATAATAGAAATGATTTTGTTCATTTTTACCAAATGATTGATGTGTTAATTATTGATGATATTCATGATTTAGCAGGAAAAACCAGAACACAAGAAACTCTATTTCAAATATTTAATCACTTACATCAAAACAGTAAGCAATTAATACTTACTTCGGATAAATCACCTGTTGATTTAAAAGGAATTGAAAACAGACTTTTATCAAGATTCAAATGGGGATTATCGGCTGATATGCAAGCACCTGATTACGAAACAAGACTTGCAAGTTTAAAGAAAAGAGTATATAACGACGGTATTGAAATTCATGAAGAGATATTAGAATACATTGCATCGCAAGTAACCAATAATTTTAGAGAATTAGAAGGTGCTCTTGTTTCATTATTGGCTCAATCAACTTTAAATAAAAAAGAAATCACACTGGATTTAGCTCGTAAAATGATTGACCGTCTTGTTAAAAATACAAAACGCGAAATATCTATTGACTATATTCAAAAAATAGTATGCGACTATTTTAATATGCCAAAAGATTTATTAAGCTCAAAAACCAGAAAAAGAGAGATTGTTCAGGCACGACAAATAGCAATGTATTTTGCCAAATCATACACAAAATCATCACTTGCTACAATAGGTTCTCAAATTGGCGGAAAAGACCATGCTACGGTATTACATGCATGCAAAACAGTTAAAAACCTAATTGACACCGACAAACATTTTAAATTGTATATTGACGATATTGAAAAGAAATTAAAGATATAGGATACTTATTTAACAGTTCATTAAATTCTTAGCCACGAATGTATGAATTTATT
>CAYRJP010000120.1:0-4342 GCA_964424425.1 uncultured Bacteroidales bacterium
ACCATTGACAAATCAACAAGAATAGGTGCATTTACCGTTCTGCTGTATTTTGACGATGTAAGAATAATTGTTTTTTTTATGTTAAAATCTTCACCTACGGTATCTATTGAGCTTACAAATTGTGTTTTTATCAAATCAATATTTCGGGTAATAGTGCTTTTTTGCGATGGTTCAAGTATGGGGAAATAAATCCACGGTGCCGGAGCAAATTTGGGTTTTTGCCCTACCATAGCTGTATTTACCGGAATAACCGAACATCGCATATCTTGAATAAGGTTTGGATTAACTCTGACACCATATTTAAATAGCATGTCGTTAAGGTTTGTGTTATTAATAAACCCTAATGTTGATTGAGAATAAGCCAAACTGTCCATGCTGATATTAACTGCATCGACAAGCCAAAGCACTTTTCCGCCATACATTATATATTGGTCGATAATAAATTTATCTTTTTCCGAAAATTTTTCGGTTGGTTTAGCTATAACAATAAGTTTGTATCTGTTTATACCGAAAGTATCGCGTAAGCTGTATAAATTACTGTTAATTCGCACACGTTTAACAGTGTAATAATCCGAAAGGCTTTTTGCCAAGTCACCCGTTTGTAAACTATCGAGTTCGCCGTGTCCTGCAATAAAAGCTATTCGCGGTGAAAGAATTGTAGTAGTTTTATGTATTGCAAATGTAAGTTCGTATTCAAGAGCTTGTATTGATGCGTTAATATTTCCTTCGGAAGAATAATTTATATTGTTTTTCAGAATATTTACAGGAACTTCTTTGTTGCGATACGAAACCATTATTCCCGGAAATATTATCTTTTGTTTATTACTTCCGTCTTTTTCTTTTATTGTAAGATTTGTAGGTTCAAGACCTTTTTTATACAGTTGTCTGAAAATTTCGTTTCGTGTTTTACGGTCGGGACTTTCGGCAGGGTCAATAAATTCAAACTGAATATTGTCTTTTCCGTAAACTTTGAACTCTTCTAATATTTCGCGTGTAGCTTTTTTTAATCTGATAAAGCCGGCAGGTAAGTCACCATCTAAATATACCTTAAAATATACAATGTCATCTAAATTTTTCAGCATGGTTTTAGTATGCGACGAAAGTGTAAAACGTTTATCAGACGTTAAGTCTATTCTTGTAAAAAAATAGTTTGACACTATTGTTAAAAGTATAACCGATATTAGTGTTATTACCAGTTGAAAAATATTATCTCTTTTTATCTCTTTACGTTGCATACTCTAATATTTTTTAAGATTACCATCTTTTTGATTGTAACTTAAATTTTGTAAACATTATAAAAACAAATGAAACTCCCGCAAAATATATTAAGTCGCGTGTATCGACAACTCCGCGTGATATTGACAAGTAATGTCTGTTTATACTGAATTCTTGTAGAAAAAACTCTGTTGATTTACCGTGAAACAACAGACTTAATGCATCAATTCCGTAAAACAGAGTAAATATTAAAACTACCGAAAGTATAAAAGCCACAATTTGGTTGTCGGAAAGTGATGATGCAAATATTCCTATCGAAACATAAATTGCTGCAAGAAAAAATAATCCTATATACGAACCCCAAGTACCACCTATATCAATATTTCCGACAGGATTACCCAACAGATAAACCGATAAAAAATAGATAAAAGTAGGAACTATTGCTATTACTGCTATGGTTAGTGCCGCACTGTATTTCGACATTATTATTGACATGTCGGATATAGGCTTAGTCATTAGTAATTCTATTGTGCCGCTTTTTACCTCTTCGGCAAGCATACGCATTGTAATTGCGGGTATTAAAAACATAAATACCCAAGGTGCAAGTACAAAAAACGTGTCGATATTGGCATATCCTGTATCAAGCACATTTACTTGTCCGGGAACTATCCACATAAATACTCCTGATGCTGCCAAAAATACTATTATTACTATATAACCGGTTAATGAACTGAAAAATCCGGCAAGCTCTTTTTTATATAATGCAAACATAGTTACACAATTTTTAAGAGCACAAATTTAATTGAATTTTAAGAGAAACAAATTATAAAACTTAAAAGTTAACAAAAGTTTAACTTTTAAAAAATTTAATAAAAAAGAGACTGTTCGGAAAGTAGTTGTTTTTAATAAAACAAATAATTTTTTAGTATCAGGCATTGTGCTTTTGTGTTGATTACTAAACACCTTGCATTGATAATGACTTTTTTATCTTTCCGGACAGACTCTGATATTTAGTTTTAAAGATAACTGTAAAATTTTAAGCAATATTCGTATAAACAGCTTGAACATCATCGTCAGATTCCAATTTATCAAGAAATTTTTCAATATCTTCAAGTTGTTCTTCGGTAAACTCAACAGGAGATGTGGGGATCCTTTGTAATGTAGCCTTTACTTCCATTCCTTTTTGTTCAAAAGCATGAGTGAGTTCTCCAAAATGAGTATAATCACCGTAAATATAAACTGTTCCATCGTGTTCGTCTATCTCTTCCAAACCAACATCAATAAGTTCAAGTTCAAGTTCTTCAAGGTCTATATCATCGGTTTTTTCAAACTCAATAACAGCTTTTCTGTTAAACATAAATTCTAGCGAACCATTGGGCGACTGACTTCCTCCTGCCTTGTTAAAATACGATTTTACATTGGCAATGGTGCGAGTGGTATTGTCGGTCATACATTCAACAAAAACCAAAACTCCGTGGGGTCCTTTTCCCTCAAAATTCATTTCGGTATAGTTGCTGGCATCTTTACCTACTGCTCTTTTTATGGCATTTTCAATATTGTCTTTGGGCATATTTTGTGCCTTGGCATTTTGAATTGCCGTTCTTAATTTCGGGTTTAATTCGGGGTCTATTCCTCCTTCTTTTGCTGCTACTGTTATTGCCTTGCCTAATTTGGGAAATATTTTCGACATTTTATCCCAACGCTTCATTTTTGCGGCTTTTCTATATTCAAACGCACGTCCCATATATTTTCAATATTTTTTTAATTGTTAATATTGCAAAAATAAATTATTTGAAAACAATTATTTATTTTTTCGCTATTTATTTTTTTTATTTAATGATTCTAATGAAAACAGATTGTTGTCAATTTTTGTGTCAAGTTGAATATTTTGTATATTCATTATTGATTCTTTTTCTGTTCGCAAGTCTTTTATATCAATAGTTGTAGCCATATTAACAGGTTTTGTTTTTCCTGTTTTTTTTATCTCTTTTACTTCCATTATTTTTCTTAAAATACCTTTTTTGTCAAAAAACTTTCCGCCTTCAACAATAAAGTTTGTTTTATTAATGTATAAAATCTGTTTGCTGTAATTTGTTTGCGAAATAGTTTTTTTTTCTTTCGGGAAACAGTAAACACTATAACATTTGTCGCCGTTTATAACAGTATCGGCAAATAATTTCAGAGTGTAATCATCAACAGAAGGTAAAGCCATGTCGGCACCTGTAAAAACTGAACCTACAAAACTTTTCGACATATTATTGCCTGCTATTTTACGGGCTTGTTTTATTGCCGGCATATATACATATTTTTCGTCGGGCTTGCCTGCATAGTTAAAAACAAAAATTACGGTTCCTTTCATATCCGACGGTTCGAGTATTTCAACTCTTCGTTTTTCTGTTTTTCCGTTGTCAAATAGTTGCGAATAAATAAGCACCTTGCTTGTTTTTTTATGTCCTGCCTTATCGGTTGTTGTTATTACCGATGTTGATTTCATATGTTGATATCTGCGTTTTTCTTTACTCTTTTTAATTATATCGGCAGCTGTTAAATTTTGGCTGTATGTTTGAGTTAAAAAGCCCGATATTATTATCATTAATATAATTTTAATTTTCATGTTAATTATTTAATGTATTAATTTTTTTATTTTCAATCTCGAATAACAAAAGTAAAAAAATTATTTATTGTTTTTAGGTTCGGTAAATTTCGGTTTCAAAAGTATAAGTATTCCGGGTATTGTTAAAAATGCACCGCCAAGACAAGCCACAATTGAAATTAAAATCAGCATACCGAAAAAACGTATCGGTGGAAATCCTGAAATAAGCAAAACCGAAAAACCTATTATTACCGACAGTGCGTTGAAAATTATTCCGCGTCCGGTTGTTGTCATTGTTGTTTTTACTGCTTGTGGAGGTAAAAGTCCGTTTTGGCGTTCCGTTTTATATCGCCACAAGAAATGAATTGTGTAATCAACACCTATTCCTATCATCATCGACGAAAGCATAGCTGTTGCAATGTCGAGTTTTACGTTGAAAATTCCCATTATCCCGAAAAGGAAAATAACAGCCATAGTAAGCGGAATCATTGATATTAATCCCGAAGAAACCGATTTGAAAATGATGCTTACCAA
>CAYRJP010000120.1:4442-6784 GCA_964424425.1 uncultured Bacteroidales bacterium
GCGGAATCATTGATATTAATCCCGAAGAAACCGATTTGAAAATGATGCTTACCAATGCTCCGATAACCAGAATAGCAAACAGCAGCGACAGCATCTGTCCGTTGACAACGAGATGAGCCATTTCAAGATTTACATATGCTCTGCCACCTATTGTTTTAATATTGGGGTCGTTTTTTGTAATCTCTTTTATTTTATTGACAATATTTTTTATGGCAATATTCGATGTATTGTTCAGTGTGATAATAATTCGAGCATGCCGATAGTCGTAATCCACAAGTTGGTCAAGGTCAGACTCTTCGCTGTTCATTGTGTAAAGCCCTAAATATTGAGCAACAAAATCACGAGTGTCGGGTATTTTATCGTATTGGTCAGATGTTTTATCGTTTAGTACTTTACTTAATATTTTCACAACATCGCTTAGCGACATTACGCTGCCTACGCCGTTTAACTGCTTGATTTCCTTACTGTATTTATCCATTCGTTTGAGCAAATCGGGATTTTTCAAATCGCCTTCAACAAGTATTGAAATTGACTGTGTGCCTCCGAAATGTTCGTTGATAAGTTTAGTCCCCTCACGTATAATGTGATGCTTGGGGAAAAAGTTAACAACGTTGGTGTCAACTTTTAAAAATAAAATTCCCGTGCCGAAAATTACAGTCAGAGATATTGAAAATATTAAAACCTTAGCAGGATTGTTCGATACAATATTTCCCAGCCACGTAAGAAACTTATTGATAATATCGGTGTGGTGTTTTTCTACTGTTTTTGGCGATTCGGTTTTTTTCATAAAACTCAATGCCGCAGGAATAAAAAACAGACTCATCAATAATGCAACCGCAATTCCTATTGCTGCTAAAACACCCAATTGTCGTGCAGGAATCATCTTGTGCGAGAGCAAACTCAACATTCCCACAATAGTGGTAAGTCCCGTAAAAAGAATAGGTTTTTTTAAATCTTTAAAAATATAATACGAAAGTTTAAACGGTTTTTTTGTGGTATTGTTTTTTATCAATTCTTGATAATAAGCTACAAGATGAATACCGTAATCGTTTGCCACGGCAATTAATATTATGGGCAATAAAACCGATATTAACGAAAGTTGCCAGCCAAACAGCGGCACCATTCCCATTGTAATAATTATTGACATTACCACAACGGCAAAAGGAAGTAAAACACCTCGCTTTTGGCGGAAAAACAGATAAAGCATTAGTAGCATAATGACAAGTCCGGCAGGCATAAGAACAAGAAAATCTTTTGTCATTGATTTTGATACAATGGCACTCAGATAAGGTAATCCGCCGAGAAAAACAGTTTCGTAGCCCGGATTTTCAGCCAACAATTTATTTATGCTTTTTAATATCTTGTTGTTATTTAAGTCGCTGTCGAGAATCAGAATTATTGATGTCATAGTAAAATCATCGGATACCACAACACGCATCGCCGATTTATTGTTTTTTAGTTTCTCGGCTAAAACAACTGCTTCTTGTTTTGTTTGCGGTATTTCGGCAATAGCCGGCTCCACCGCTATCATTCCGTTGTCGCTTTGAATATCTTTTGCCGTAAACAGCGATATTACTCTGTTTACTCCGTCTAAATATTGAAATTCATCGGTAAGAGTTTCAACACGTTCCAGTGTTTTAGGGTTTATTACATTGTCGGTTTTAAATACAACAATCATCATTTGATTACCTCCAAATACGGAATCAATCTTTTTTGTGTTGATTCTTGATTCCATATGTTCGGGAATATAGTGTGTTACATCGGGGTCGAGAGATATTTTTGTCAGTTGAAACCCGAAAAAAAGAGTTACCAATATCGTTATTGCTATTATTCCCCACCGACATCTTACTATGCAAAATTCATCCTTCATCTGATTATATTTTATATATTTCAGACCTAACAGGTTTTTAAAACCTGTTAGGTCTTTTTATTATTCATCTGATTAATTTTTACTTTTTAGTTGCCAGATGGAATCGCCTGATGAAAAATAATCATTGTTGTGTATGTTAATAATTATTTTTATCATGCATGTTTCATCTTTTTTAAACCTATAAATTAACTATTTACTAATATAATCTTAATTCTGTAACTGCCAATATTAAACATCTAATAATCGCTATGTGCTTGTAGATTATAAGTCCTTTAAATCAGTAATTTACACCGCAACTTGCAAATTTAAGAGACTAACTCAATTCAATTTGTCTGTATCTTTTTTCAATCAGCTCTTTATATGCAATTTTCATATCAGTTGAAAGAAATGATTTTTCTATCCATTCCATTGCCTTATGTTTATTTACTGAAAACCTTTTAAATGTTCCGGTAATTTGTTTATTGTTTAAACC
>CAYRJP010000121.1:0-3323 GCA_964424425.1 uncultured Bacteroidales bacterium
AAAAAGCCTCCGAAAAGGAGGCTTTTATGTAAACCAAGAGATTTTGATAATTTATTTATTTATATACTTATTAATTTTTTCGAGCAAAACTTTACCCATAATAGGTTTCGACAAATAATCGTTACATCCGGCATTTAAAATTTTTTCTTTCTCGCCTGATAATGCATAAGCTGTTTGAGCAATTATCGGGATATCGGGATTTATTTTTTTTATTGCACTTATAGCTTCATAACCGTTCATTTCAGGCATTTTAATATCCATTAAAATAATATCAATATTATTATCCTTCTCTACTGCATCAACGGCTGCTCTACCTGTATCTGCCCATATAAGTTCGGCATTGGTGCGTTTTAACAATGCTTCAAGAAAAAGATAATTTGTTCTTTCGTCTTCAGCTATAAGTATTTTTTTATTTGAGAAATCGTAATTACTAAACATACTTTTAGTCATTTATTTTAAACAAAAATAAACTTTTTTTTTTTTAAATGCTACTCTTTTTAAGAAATTGAGATTTAATTAAAAAAAGAGACGTATATAACGCCTCTTTTTAAATTTATATTTATAAAAATTAATGCATTTTACGCGGTTTAATCATATTTTCAGGTGCTAATATTTTATCCAATTCTTCTTTTGATAAAAGATTTTGTTCAAGCACCAAATTATAAACACTTTTACCTGTTTTTAAAGCATCTTTTGCCAATTTACTCGATATCTCGTATCCTAAAACAGGATTAAGAGCAGTAACAACACCGATACTATGTTTTACAAGATTTTCACAACGCTCAACATTGGCTGTAATACCTGTAATACAACGATATTTAAGCACTTCCATTCCATTTTTAAGCATCTCAACACTTTCAAAAATACTCTGAACAATTACAGGTTCCATTACATTAAGTTCAAGTTGTCCTGCTTCAGATGCAAGAGTTACGGTAAGGTCGTTGCCTATTACTTTAAATGCAATTTGATTTACAACTTCGGGAATTACGGGATTAACTTTTCCGGGCATTATTGATGAGCCGGGTTGCATAGGCGGTAAATTTATTTCATTTAATCCTGTGCGTGGCCCTGATGATAACAATCGCAAATCGTTACTTATTTTTGATAGTTTTACGGCAAGTCTTTTTATTGCTGACGAATACATAACAAAGGCTCCTGTATCTTGTGTTGCCTCAACAAGATTACCGGCTAACTTTATGTCCATTCCCGTAATTTCACGCAAGTGAGAAATACATTTTTCACTATATCCGGGTTCAGCGTTTATACCTGTTCCAATGGCTGTTGCTCCCATGTTTACTTCAAGAAATAATTCTGAATTTTGTTCAAGTCGGTCAATTTCTTCGTATAATGTTGCTGCATAAGCTTCAAATTCTTGTCCCAAAGTCATGGGAACAGCATCTTGAAGCTGTGTTCTTCCCATTTTTATAACATCCTTAAACTCAACAGCTTTAGCATGAAATGATTCAGCTAAATCTTTCAATATTTCAATAAACTTAATATTGTTTAACATCAATGCTATTTTCACTGCTGTAGGATAAGCATCGTTGGTAGATTGGCTTAAATTTACATGATTATTGGGATGACAATATTCGTATTGTCCTTTTTCGTATCCCATTATCTCTAAGGCTCTGTTGGCAATAACTTCGTTTGCCGCCATATTGGTTGATGTTCCTGCTCCGCCTTGAATCATATCTACGGCAAAGTTTTTATGATATTTTCCTTTAATAATTTCTTCGCAAGCCTGAACAATGGCATTAGTAACATCATCGCTTAGTAATTCCAAATCGTGATTTGCTTTGGCAGCAGCCATTTTAACAATAGCCAATGACTCAACAAAAACGGGATAAAAACTTAAAGGAACACCGCTGATATTAAAATTTTCGATAGCTCTCAGTGTTTGCACTCCGTAATAAGCCTCAGCGGGAACTTCACGTTCTCCAAGCAAATCATGTTCCATGCGTGTTCGTCCCGAAACATATTGTGCTCCGCTGTTTATTAAGTGTGTGTTTGCCTGATTCATTCGGCGAGCAATAAGTTTAGCAAGATATTTATACACTTTTGCAGCTAAATCTTTTTCTATTTTAAACAAATCAAGTAAAACATCCTTGTTTATTACCAATGTTGTCACATCAGTTGTTGCCCGTGCGTTTGTAGCATGAGGTGAATTATCCATAATGGCACCTTCACCCAAAAAATCATATTTTCTGAAATACGATAAACGTTTTTCTGCTCCAAACGGAGTCTTTTTTATTAATTCCACTTCGCCATCGTAAATAACAAATATTGATTCGCGTTGTAATCCTTCTTTGAAAAGATAACATCCTTTTTCACATTTTTTTTCTGTAAAATGCTCAGCAAGAACTTGTATCTCTTGCTCATTAAGTGAACCGAAAAGTCCTACTTCGGTTATAAATTGTGCAATTGTTGATTTATTCATGATGATTTATTTTTTTAATAAAAATTTTTAACGAAAATGATAATAATTATTTATTAAGCCAAGAAATATTGAAAATCAATTATCTATTTTTATTTTTACAGGCTTTATAAAACAATAAAGTTTTTACTTTATTGTTTTATATATTTGATATACAGATAATAGTAACATATTGTTTAGATTATTAATTATTATTTTATGAAAATATGATTGAAATTTCTCAATTTGAAAATGTTGTTCGCTCTCGTCGTTCAGTTAGAAAATATGAACAAAACGGAGATTATAATCCTGATATTGTAAAAAAAAGTCTTGAACTTGCTATTTTATCGCCTAACAGCAGCAATATGCAATTATGGGAATTTTACAGAATAAAATCACCCGAAGCAAAAGAAAAGATTGCTCACTATTGTTTAGACCAAAGTGCTGCAAAAACAGCCGGTGAACTTGTTGTATTTGTTGCTCGTCCCGATAAGGTAAAAAAATCGATTAAATTTAATCTTGATTTAATAAACGACCCGAATAGTTTTGAAAAAGAGTCGCACCGCAAACGACGAAGAGAGTATTACACTAAAGCAATGCCGTTGTTTTATTCGTGTGATTTTCTTTTTATTTTCAGTTTACTGAAAAAACTTTTAGTATTTACAATTGGATTAAAACGCCCGATAGTAAGAGAAGTTACGGTGATAGACAAAAAAGTAACAATACATAAAAGTATAGCTTTGGCGGCACAAACATTTATGCTTTCGGTAAAATCGCAAGGTTATGATACTTGTCCGCTTGAAGGATTCGATTCAAAACGCATAAAAAAATATTTAAAACTTCATCGTAGTGCTCAAATAAATATGGTAATTGCTGTTGGTAAAGCTGCCGACGACGGAATTTGGTATCC
>CAYRJP010000121.1:3423-6779 GCA_964424425.1 uncultured Bacteroidales bacterium
TAAGTTCCTTTGAGTTCTGCTTCTTTAGGTTTTTCTTCATCACCCATATAATAGCGGTTATCCCAAATTTTCTTTTTATCAACTTTAACAGTTGCAACGGTTACATATTTAGTCAATCCTGTTTTTTTATCAATAACTTGTTCAAGAACATCATATTTATCATTAGGCTCTAAGCCTTCTTTTAATCCGATTTTTGCGATTATAGGATTAACAGAATAGATAGGTGTTTTTGTTTTAAACACATCGTGTGATTTTTGTAATTTGGTATAAACTTTATCAATATTTCTGATTGTTGCTGTTTCTATAATATCTTTAAGTTCTTTTCCTACACCTATTAAAACAAGAGATTTTGCTTTTTCATAACCAAGATATTTCATTTTAAAAATAGATGTTGTATCAAAAAGTATTTTTCTGTCAGGGTCAATATTTGTAGAATCCATCCACATATCCATATAAAAAGCATTTGCAATATCATCACTCCAATCCAATTGATAAAGATATGAAGTTGTCCAAACCGAATAACCGTCTTTTGTTGCCAAATAAGTTGCATTTGCTGCAGCAATGGCAATTTGTTTAGCTAAATCACTTGGAAGATTATTGGCTATAGCTATAGCAGATTCTTTAATGGCACGTGCAATAGGCTCATTTTTTACAAATCTCATTTTATTAACTACAATAAATGTATTTTTTATTAACTCTTCCCCGGCATCTTTAAGCATTGCCAATCCTCGAATAGACCCTTTTGCTATTTGTGCTTCCATTTCTGAGGCATCGTAAGAGCCTCTGTCATGAATTAAGTCCATATCAAATGTCCCGTCTTCTTTTCTATCAAACCATTTTGCAACCATTTGGTTGGCAATTTTATTTTGAGTAAAATAATTGTCTATTGCCATTTTGCTGAGAATATCTTTCTTTTTGCTGTCTTTTTGAACACTTGTAGTATTCTTTTTATTTTGCTTATTATCTTTTTTATTTTGTTTGGCTGTTTCTTTAGCTTTTTTAATGGCATCAGGATCTAAATAATCCATTTGATTAAATTCGTCGCTTTTTAAACGATGATCATTATATTTATCGGGGAAAGGGGCTTTATGGTAAGCATCCATAACTAAGTCTTTGTGCAAAAACTCACCATTCTGAAGTAATATTATATTTAAAGAACTACGACGATAAACAGTTTCTACTTCTTTTTTTTCTTGTGCATACAATACAAAAAAGTTACTTATTGCTAATAAAAGCAATATTTTTTTAAGTGTTAATATTTTTTTCATGATAAATAAATTTAAAAATTGTTGAATAGGATTTTAAAGATAATATTAATATATATTATTTCAAATAAATACATATTTTTATATATCATTCCATAAATAAATGCTTATGAAAAGTAAAAATTATAATATTAACGGTAAACAAATAGGTTATTTTGATTGCGGTAAAGGGAAGGTTATTGTTTTGCTTCACGGATATCTTGAGACCAAAGAAGTTTGGATAGATTTTGCCGAAAAATTGTCAATAAACTTCAGAGTAATAGCAATTGATATTCCCGGACACGGTAAAAGTGAAGTTTTTTCTGAAATACACTCTATGGAGCTTATGGCAACAGTTGTTAATAAGTTACTGACAGAACTGAATATTGATAAATGTAATATTGTGGGGCACAGTATGGGTGGCTATGTAATGCTGGCTTTTGCCGAACTTTTCCCCGAAAGGGTTGAAAAAATAGTATTGTTCCACAGTTCGGTATATGCCGATGCTCCCGAAAAAAAGGGGAATCGGTTAAATGATATTAAACTTATTAATTCAGGTAAGTTAAGTGAAATAGTTGATAATCATATTCCTAAAACATTTGCAAATGATAATACAGTTTTATTTAAAAATGAAATAAATAAAATGAAGTATTTCGGGAAACAAAATAACCCGTCAGGTGTTATAGCTTTAGTAAAAGGAATGATGCAACGAAAAGATAAACAAGAATTTATAAAAAATTATAAATTTCCACTTTGCTTTATTTTTGGGAAAAAAGATAATTTTATTTCTGTTGATGTTGCTACAAATATGATACAATTAAATGATAAAACAGAAACTGTTTGGTTGTCTGATTCAGGTCATATGGGGTTTGTTGAAGAAAAAGAAAAATCGTTGCAAACAATATTAAATTTTATTACCTTGTAAAAGAAAAACATACTAATATTATAACTTAATTAATTATTATTATGAGTGATACAGTTGTATTTATAATTGTTGTTGCATTTGGAACAATTTTAGCTTATTTTATTTTAAGACTGTTTTTTAAAAAATCATTTCTTGTTCCCATAAGTTATTCAATAATAATAGCATACCAAATTATTGCTGTTTTAATTTATGTTACAAGTAGAATGGGAATAAAACATTTAATATGGGGGTTTCCTATTGCTGTTTTTCTTGTAGTAGCCGCACTTTATTATAATTATATTAAAGTAAATAAACCGTTTAAATCAATTATTGAGATGATTAAACGTCTCGGAGAGGGAGATTTGAATCAAGATATTGATATGAGCAATTATAATAAAGAAGATGAGATAGGAGAGCTTGCCGAAGCTACACAAAAAACAATAGATAAACTTAAAGGTGTTATCTTAGAATTTGATCAGGCAGTTCAATCAATAAAAGCAGCAAGTGAACAACTTAGCAGCGGTTCTCAACAAATAGCTCAAGGTGCAAATATACAAGCATCTTCCATTGAAGAAGTTTCAGCAACTATTGAAGAGATATCATCGAATATTGAAAATAATGATGATAATGCTAAACAAACAGCTAAAATTTCAAAAGAAACAACAAAAGATGTAACTGAAGTTAGTAATAGTGCACGTGAATCGCTCGAAGCAAACAGAATTATCTCCGAAAAGATAAAGGTTATTAATGACATCGCTTTTCAAACCAATATTTTGGCTCTTAATGCTGCTGTTGAAGCTGCACGTGCGGGAGAACACGGTAAAGGATTTGCTGTTGTGGCTGCCGAAGTTCGTAAATTAGCCGAACATAGTAAAAATGCTGCCGATGAAATTGTTCAACTTGCCGAACAGAGTTACCATTTATCGGAGAATTCACAAAATAAAATGGATGAAACACTTCCTAAAATTAAGCAATCGTCAAGTTTAATTGAAGAAATTGTTGCTGCAAGTGATGAGCAAAAAACAGGTATTATGCAAGTTAACGATGCCGTGCAACAATTAAATAATGTTACTCAACAAAATGCCGCATCAAGTGAAGAAATTGCAACCAATGCCGAAGAACTTGCTGCACAGGCAAATATGCTTACTTTAAAATTAAAGTTTTTTGATTTAAAAAAATCGAATACAACATTTACAAATCAAAAAGAA
>CAYRJP010000122.1:0-6766 GCA_964424425.1 uncultured Bacteroidales bacterium
TGAACTATTGTATTATGGCACTATTGCCGCTTAATTATTTAACGAACTATTGTTTAGGATATGGTATTGATAATAGTGTAAAAGATTTTAGATTTGATATTCGTATGTTTTATATACTTTCAGTTCTAAAAAAGAAAGAAATTAAAAAAATATAAAAATAATTTAATTATGACTTCAGTAAAAAAACCATCGTTGCTTATTGCATTAATACCCATAGCAATATTAATATTAATACTGTATTTTAACATAAGTAATTACGGTGATGCATCGGTTGCCGGACCTAATCAGATAGCATTGCTTATTGCCGGAGCTGTAGCCGGTGTTATTGCAATTTTTCTTGGTTATAAATGGAAAGATATACAAAAACAGATAATTAAATCAATTAGCGAAGCGATGCCTTCAATACTTATTTTATTGTTGATAGGTGCATTAGCAGGCACATGGATGATTAGCGGTGTTGTCCCTACTCTTGTTTACTACGGGCTTGAAATATTAAATCCCAAATATTTTTTGGTAATAGCTGTTATTATCAGTGCTATTGTTTCAATATCAACAGGTAGTTCGTGGTCAACAATTGCAACTATTGGTGTTGCATTATTTAGTATTGGCGTAACCATGGGATTTAATAAAGGAATGGTTGCCGGAGCAATTATTTCGGGAGCTTATTTTGGAGATAAAATGTCACCACTGTCAGATACTACAAACCTTGCACCGGCGATGGCAGGAACAGATTTGTTTACACATATAAAATATATGGCTTATACTACAATTCCCACTATAACAATTACTATGATAATATTTTTTATATTGGGATTTTCAGCCAATCATCATATGAGTGAGGCAAGCACTGCCGATTTCCTTGATGCAATTGATTCGGTATTTGTTATAAGCCCGTGGTTATTACTTGTGCCTGTATTTTTAATAATAATTATTATAAAAAAAGTTCCTCCTATTCCTGCAATATTTGCAGGTGTAATAATGGGTGCAATTTTTGCCATATTCTTCCAACACAATTTACTTAACGAAATAGCCGGAAATAAAAATTCTTATGTTCAAGATGTTCTTATTTCTACTATGGACAGTATGTTTGGCTCTGTAGAAATTCATACGGCAAACGATCAAGTAAATAATCTTTTATCTACCGGAGGAATGGGAGGAATGCTTGATACTGTTTGGCTAATACTTACAGCTATGGTATTTAGCGGGATAATGGAAGCATCGGGATTGTTGAACAGAATAAGTATGGCAATAATGCGATTTGCAAAATCAACAGGCTCGTTGGTAGCTTCTACTGTTGCCACAAGTATATTTATAAATGTTACTGCTGCCGAACAATATATTTCAATTGTAATACCGGGGCGAATGTATAAACAAGTTTATAAAGACAGAGGATATAAACCCGAATTGTTGAGTAGAACACTTGAAGACGGGGGAACGGTTACTTCGGTATTAATACCTTGGAATACTTGCGGTGCAGTTCAAAGCTCGGTATTGGGCGTATCAACATTTACTTTTGCTCCGTATGTATTTTTTAGTATTTTAAGTCCGTTTACTACAATATTTTTTGCATACTTTAATATTGGTATAAGAAGATACAGTAAAGAAGAGTTGGCTAATGAAGATAGCGAATAGTTAAAAAAACGAAACTGTCTAAAAAGTTGTCATTTTGAACGAAAGTGAGAAATCTCTTGACAAATAGCAGAATATTTTTAGAGAGATTACCATAGGTTTCGTTTTCACAATAACTGTTTTTTTTAGACAGTCTCGTTTTTATTTCAAAAAATAAACTATTACTGTTTAGTTAATGATATTTTTCTTACATAAACCTGATTTTCGGTTCTTATTTTACAAATATAGATTCCTGATTTTTTTTCTGACAAGTTAATGCTTGTTTCAAGTTCAAACATATTATCATATTTTTCCGATATTATTTTTTTACCTGCCAAATCATAAACATTAATCTCAATAAAATCGGTGTTATCTATTTTTACTCTAATATTTACAATACCGTTAGTCGGGTTTGGATATAACTGTATTTCAGGAGTATAACTGTCAGATTGATTAACATGAGTAATATTACCTATAACAAACGAATAATTAAATATTTTACCAAAATCGGTTTGAAAAGTTTTATAAATAGTAGTATTATTTGTTGCAGAGCGTAACCTCATCATTCCCGAGCCTTGAGAAGGATTTGCCCAGAATTTAAGACCGTCGTTTCCTGTATCAATCATCTCTAAAGTATAACAACCGTCGGCTAAATCTAATGTATCTTTATAATAAGTATTATTTTGTAAGTTTTCTCTGGTAAACACTATATTTCCTTCCACATCTTTTATCACATACGAATTTTGATTTGCTCTGTTATTTGTATATAAAGAGATATATAATTTATCAGCGTAAATATCAGGTAATATATAATCTGTTGTCAAGGTATTGTTTCCTTCATATTCGTCAGTAACACCGTTTGGTTCACTTACTGTTGCATTAAAAATATAAGTATTGTCGCCTACCCAAAACGATGCTTCTTGAATTGGTAAGGCAACAATTGTTTTTTCGTTAAATTTTAAGTTTCCTGTCCAGTCATATTCTTTTGTTTCACCACCGGAAACTCCGTAAGTTATTTTACATGATGTAAGTATTTCTGAGCCTGTGTTTTTAATTACTACAGTAGGATTATAACATACTGGATTTACTCTTGAAAATTCTACTCTGTTTGATGGTCTTTGTATTTCAACAATTGATACATCGTTTGTGAAATTAGGATTTGAATAGCTTACAAGCTGACAATTAATAATATATCTACTATCGCCGCTACCCGATGCTACACCATAATCGATATTAACAATATCGTCTGATGTTACCATATCGGTAATTTCAAATTCTTGTAAATCGGTTGGAGCACCCGGACACCAGCCTGCTCTGTCGTAAATCCATGTGCCTCCTTGCGGATAAATAGGATTATCGGCACATTCTTTCCAAACATTCCATTGAAATTCTTTGTCGCCACCGTTAATATTAATAAAATGTGTTCGTGAAATAAATTCACCCTCTTGTCCGTGTCCTGTAATTGCAGCTCTTATTTTATACATTGTTGCCGATGAATTTAATTTTACATCGCGAGGTTCAAAATATTTATCATCCATTATAGCTTTATATCCTCGTTGTGTTCCGGCTTTCCATATTTGTTGTATGTCAACAACATTACGCGATGGTGTTCCTTGTTTAAAAATAAATTTAATATCTAAATCTTCTTGATGAGTTCCGCCTGTTAAAAATAATCGCTTTTTACCTTTTAAAACGGGAGCAAAATCGGTAACATCAAATTGCCATGTTTTTCCGTCTTGTCCTAAATCTAAATATAGTCCGTAAGGAGTTACAAATGACATTATTTCGAAAATACTCGGTGATTTTTTATAATATAAAAGGTCGGTAATATGAAGAGTATCAACAGCTGATACAAAAACAGTATCGACAATATTACCGGCTTCATCATAAATAAACATATTACCGGCTTGATAGTATAAATTTGTATCAATAGTAACCAAATCGGTTCCTGTTACATCGTAAGCAATAACCATATTTGGTGCATTTTCAACCGAATCAAGAACTGTTAAAGTATCAATATTTAAATTGTATTCTCCTTGTACAAATGTGATATTGGGGCGGTAAGTATCTACTGTAAAGTTTTTAAAAATATGTTCTCCTCTGTATGTTTTCCATATTGGTAATCCATCGTGTAATCCGTTGATATGATGTTGCGATGAATCTGAAATAACATTACCGTTTGTGTTATCTAATTTAAAATAATTAATTAAATGTGAATATTCGGGATGTGAAGCATCAATACTTCTAAACATATTATCTTTTATTTCATCTTGAGTTAATTCTTTATTCCAAACCGAAAAATCGTCAATATAACCGAAATAGGGATAATTTCCTTTTATATTAGAGCCGAATTTAAAATTTTCAATTTTAATTTTTTTGGTTTTTCCTGTTCCTTGTTTCCATAAATTACCGTTAAGATAAATTATCATTTTACCTGTTGCGGTATTTTTTGTAAAAGCCCAGTGATGCCAATTTCCTGCCATTTCATTGTTTGATGCTGTTTTATATATTCTGTCGAAACCACTGCCGTTGTTTCCGCAATCCCAATAAATTTTAGAATCACTCCATGGAAAATGAACATGAACTTGTCGTCTGTTATCAGAGTCGCGAGCTTCAAATGCCGAAGTGTTTACCGGTAATATATCGGGATTTCCGTAAGCCCAAAATTGAACTGTAATTTCATTTTCAACCGATGAATAGTCAGAGTTTGTAATATCTACTCTGCCACATCCCGCAAACTCTATAAAATTATCTTGAGAATGACTTATTAAAGCATATTTTTTGTTGGTATTATGTCCTGTTACAGATGTTGCTGTTCCTTGATTATGGTTTGTATAACTAAATTCTACCAGTAGATTTGAGCTGCCATCCCAAGTGAAATTATTATAAAATTTAAAAAAGTTTGTTCCAGTTTCAAAAGTTGTATTTTTAAAATAAACCTCAGTAAAATCGTTAAGTTCAGGAGTAGTATCTGTCAATTCTGTTTGAGATGTTTGTTTAATTCTGATTTTTAAAAAATTACATTCAGATCCTACTGTATTTATATTTAGTTTTAATCCTGTAATATGTCCTGATTGTAATCCTGCTGTTGTTAATTCGTTTGCAGTAAATAAATATTGAACTTTAGATGTTTTTCCGGATGAAAAAGGATAATTCAAAGATTCGGAGCCTGTTCCCACAACAGCTTCGATTTCTGATATTGTAGAATTATAATTAACAGCATATTGTTGAAATTGAGTATAAGAAAATGTAGGCTGTAAAACGTAAGCATAATCCGATTCTGAAAAATTTGAGATATCATAGGATTTGTGAGTTGCCTTAACTGAATCGGTTTTTGTTGAGTCAACAATAAAAGTATTACAACTGTAATCCCATTCTCCACAACCGTCATCGTTTGGAGCAGAATGTGTTGAAACTTTTCCGTCTTTACAACGCATACTGTATTCCATTATAATTTTTTCGTAGGTTGTTCCGTTATCAGCCGGAAATTGAAAAACATAATCCCGTCCTGTGCTGTCATATGTTATTGTTTGAATTACTGTAGTCTGCCCAAATGATAATACAGACAAAAAGATAAAAATTAGTGTTAAAGTTTTCATTGTAGTAAAATGTTAGTTTTTATTTAATATAATTTAAAAAAAGATAGTTAATTGTATTAAAAGTAATAATAAAAACTAGTAGTGTGTTATTTTTATGACCCTATTTCTATTGATAATAAGTTACTTTTCAAATATAATATAAAGTTAGCAGATATGAAAAATAAAATATTTATTCTTATTTATTTTGTTTGAATTGAATATTATTGTTCGGTATCTGAAATAGTTTTACAGCAAAATATAGATACAAATAAATTAGAAAAACAGCAACTTGTTTTGTATCAGTTTTGTTAATACATTTGCCGTAAAGCTGTTTTTCTATATTATAAAATACAATCTGCTTTTTTTAACCTTAAAACCTTTAAGTCTGTTTAAATACAAGATTGATAAAATTTTATAAATAGTTTTTTTAAGATGGCTAAATGAAAAGTTTAGAAAAACAACAATTATGTAAAAATGAATAAGCCTTACAAGAAATTAATACTAACCTTTATAATATTATTGATTTTTATTCATGTTTTTTCTCATCTGAATGCACAAACACCAAAAATTGACAGTCTTGAAGTTTTATTGCAACAGCATACCCAACCGGATACACAAAGAGTAATTTATTTAAATAAAATTGCTTATGAATTATATCAGTTAGATGTTAGTAGAACATTTAAATATGCAGCTGAAGCAAAAAAATTGTCGGAGCAGTTGGATTATAAAAAAGGAAAAGCAAATAGTTTCAGAATATTAGGAATTTATTATACTCTGCGTGGAGATAATTGTAAATCTCTTGATAATTATCAAGCATCGTTAAAAATATATAAAGAGATAGGTGATAAAACAGGTATGTCAAAAGCATATAATAATATTGGACTTATTTATTCTCAGTATGGGTATTATAATAAGTCAATAGAGTATCATCAAAGATCATTAAAAATTGACAAGGAGAATAATAACAAAAAAGGAATGTCAATATGTTATACCAATATCGGACTTGTTTATAATTCTATGGGTAATTATTCTAAAGCGATAAAATATTATAGTAAAGGATTAGAGATAGATAGAGAATTAGATGATGAACTCAGATTATCAAGATCTTTAAGTGGTATAGGTGTTATATATGCATATAGTAATAACTTTACTAAAGCATTAAAATATCTTAACGAGTCGTTGGAAATTAGTGAAAAACTCGGATTAAAGTCAACTGCTGCCGAAAGTTATAAAGAATTAAGTTTAATGTATTTAAAACAAAAAAAATACAAAGATGCTTACCGTTACAGCAAAAAATCTTTGGAAACAGCAACTGAAATCAAAGAGACTGAACTTAAAAGAGAAAGTGCAAAAATATTGGCTCAATGTTGTGATAGTATGGGTTTGTATAAAGAAGCATATAATTATTATACTATTTTTAAAGTAATGAATGATAGCATAAATAATGCTAAAATATACGGTAAGGTTAAAAATCTTGAATATAAAAAAGAGAAGCAAGCATTGGAACTAGAACAACAACAAAAAGAGATTATTAGAAAAAGGGAAGAACAAAAACAAAAAAATGCTCGTAATTTTTATAT
>CAYRJP010000123.1:0-6665 GCA_964424425.1 uncultured Bacteroidales bacterium
TTTGAAAAATGGATGTTTGTATTGAAAAACTTACCAAAATTAGATAGAATACCTGTTGAATTAAAAGAACAGATTTTTTTAAAACTTTTTGAAACAGCCGAAATAGCAAAATTAAAACCGGAAGAATACAAACAATACGAAGCAAGTATGAACGCATACAGAGATGTGAAAAATTCTATTGATACGGCTTTTGAAAAAGGTGAAAAGAAAAAAGCGATTGAAATTGCAAGGAAAAGTTTAAAAGAAGGCTTATCAATTGATTTAATTATTAAAATAACAGGATTAACAAAAAAAGAGATTGAAGAATTGAAAGAAAAATAACGACACGCTAACAATGGCTATACTTCATTTGCGATATAGTGCTATTTTGAAAAATAAATGCAAAAAAATACGCAAACGAAAGCATAGTCCAACCGATAGTTATTTGATTAAAAACAACAGTTTTTATGTTATCTAAAATATTATCTTTTGTTGAATTGTCTTGATTTAATGAAAGATAATATTTTTATTTGTTAACATAAAATTTACAACAATAAGCAGATGACAATTGTAAATAAAAAATCAAGATATCGCCTTTACTTTACGGCTATGATTTTTGCCTTTTTATGGGTAATAATAGGCGATCTTGTGGCAATGCACATAAGAGTAATTGCCGGAATTGACCTTTACGGTTGTCATCAGCCATTTGCAAAAACTCATAAAGACCAAAAAAACTTTAAAGTTAAAAATCACAAATCGGTTGATAATTCAAAAATAATAAACTCGTTTCTAAGTGCCGATAAATTATTGTTTTCGGCAAATTATTTCATAAAAATAACTATTTGCAATTTTTCATCCGTAAATATTATTTTACAATCACTTATTCCTGATAATACACTCAGAGGCTCACCTTCAATTTCATAAATCTATCTTCTTTTTGTCTTTTTGTAAATCATCTGCAATTGGTGACGGTATGCTTATTATTTTTGCAACAAAGAATATATTTTGCTGTATTTGATTTGATTTAAGTATGCGACAAAAGACAACTATTTATCTTTTTATTTAATAATCATTACTTTAATAAAACGAATGAAGCAAACAGGCATTTTGTTAGTTGTAATATTATTGCAATTAACTGCTTTTTCGCAAAACAAATCTTTTGTTATTAAGGCTGTTGACTTTAATACAAAAAAAAATTTACCGTATGTAAATGTAGGCTTTGAAGATATTCAAAATCATAAAAAATATTATACGGTAACAAATCAAAACGGAACAGCCGAAAATATTTGTCAATCGCCGTGTATTGTAACATTATCAATGGTAGGATATAAAACGTTGATTGATACGGTGCTTCCGCAAACAAATAAAACATTTGAGCTAAATGAAGATGTTTTTAATCTGAATCAAGTTGTGGTGACGGCAACACGCACAAAAAAAACATTGAAAGATGCTCCTGTTATTACACAAATAATATCTGCCAAAGATATTTCCGACAGAGGTATTACAAATGTGCGTGAAGTTTTGGAACAAGATATACCCGGACTTGAATTTCAACGCGGCGGTTTTGGAACTGATATAAAAATGCAAGGACTCGAAGCAAAAAATATTCTTATACTGATTGATGGTGAACGACTTGCCGGTGAAAACGGTAACAATATCGACTATTCGCGAATAAATCCCGATAATATTGAAAAAATAGAAATTGTAAAAGGTGCCTCGTCAGCTCTTTACGGTTCACAAGCTATGGGCGGTGTTATAAATATTATTACAAAAAAAACTCGTAAAAGGATTGAAGCATCAATAAGTTCGCAGTGGACACAGAAAAACGAAACAAACTATACAACAATTGCTCCCGATGATCCCAAATATATTTATAAAGATAATTTGGATTTACTTAACTTGAATTTAAACACATCGGTAGGTTTTAATTTCAATAAAATAAGCGGTAGAACAGATTTTAATGCAAAATCGTATGATGCCTATCTGCTTTACGACAAAAAAACAATAACAAAAAAGTTTACCAATATCGATACTGTAATTTACAATGCCGCAAATCCGCTGCCCACAGGAATAAACGGCTATAAAGACTATTCGATTAATCAAAAATTTAATATCGCTTTAAGCGATAAAATAGGCGTGAAATTAAACGGTTCGTATTACAATCATAACGAATATGATTTTGTTCCCGACAATGTTTTTCAAAAATATATTGACTATACTTACGGAGGTCAAATTGATTACAATCCTTCAGATGATTTATCGATAATTGCATCGTTTCATTTCGACCAATACCGAAAATTCGATTTTTACGAAAAATTAAACGAAAAATCTCTTAATTACCGTAATACTTTTATAAATCCGAAATTGACAGCATCGGTAAAAGTTTTAAATAAACACTTAATAACCGGTGGTGGTGAATTATTTTCGAATACTCTGCTTACCGATAAATTTTCAGCGGAAGCATTAATCGAAAAATCAAACCTTACTTCTATTATTTTTGTGCAAGATGATTATAACTTATCAGACAAATTGAACTTTATTGCCGGAATAAGAACCGATTATCATTCGGAATTCGGATTGCATATTTCGCCTAAACTATCGGCTATGTATAAGATGAAACACTGGACTTTCAGAGCAAACTATGCCAAAGGGTTCCGTTCACCTTCGCTAAAAGAATTGTATATGGATTGGGATATTGCTTGGTTTACCATTAGAGGTGATGAAAATTTAAAACCCGAAACCAATAACTATTTCTCAGCATCGGCTGAATTTACCAAAAGTTTTATAAATACATCGGTAACAGCGTATTATAATAATTTAAAAAACAAAATTGACGGTGTTTGGAAAGAAAACCAAACCGTTTATCAATATGTAAATGTAAGCAACGCTGAATTAAGCGGCATTGAAGTATTGGCTAAAATAAAGTTACCGCTAAATTTTATACTTGGAGGTGCATACAGTTTTTTACACGATAAACGCCCGCAAGGAGATTTGGTATCTTCGGCAAGTCCTCATTCGGGAAACATTAAATTAATGTATAACTTTTTACACAATAAATATAATTTGAATATAACACTACTATCAACAATAATAGGAGCAAAAGATTTTTACGTAACCGAAACAATAGAATATAGAGGTGAAAAGGTTGATGGCATTTATCCTGTGCATTTTGATGCTTACTCTATTTGGAAAATTGCCGTAAGCCAAAAATTCATGAATGGCTTAACATTAACTATGGGTGTTGACAATATTTTTAATTACACTGCCGATATTGTAAATTTTAATACATCAACAACACCCGGCAGGAGAGGATTTGTTAGCCTAAAAGTTGATATTGATAAATTAATTAATAATTCAGTTTATAATTTTAATAATTAAATAATTACTACAATGAGAAACAAAATTTATTTTTTAGGATTAATTCTAATGAGTTTTGCAACAATGTTGATATCGTGCGACAACGATGATGATAATTCAACACAAGAAACAAACAGTGCGGTAACAGTGTCGCTAACAACTCAAAACAATGTAAAAACAGATGTTTGGGTATATTTTTCGTTTGATACAAAATCGGAAGTTGCCGATATTGATTCATCAAATTACAAAACATCCGACAAGTGGGATATTGCATTTCATAGCCGTCATGTTCGTTTAAACGGAGGAACTTCGGGACAAGGAAAAGCTGAGGCTTACGATGCCGGTATTGTTGATTTTGCAAGCATAACAAAAGCACCCGAAGGCAGATATATTAAAGATTCTTATGTTGACAGTGTTTTGTATGCGGGAATGGGTGCACACGGACCAATATTAGTAGGAACAAATCTTAATCCTGTATTTGAAACCGCTTTTAGTTACGACCAAAATACTCATCCGCCAACATATTCAGCATCAATGCATGTTTACGTTATAAAAACGCGAACAGGCAAATTTGCAAAAATATTACTTACCGATTATTATAACGATAAAGGAGAAAGCGGATATATAAGTTTTAAATATCAGTTAAGTAAAGATGATAAAGGGAATTTTTAAAATTTAGGGAGTTGTCTGAAAAGTCAAGGTTTCGCTATATATACAAGATTGTGAAATAAAAAAGATTAATATGCAATAATTAAAGCGAAACCTTGACTTTATTTTTTAATAAAATATTGTTTTAAACAATTCTTTCAAACTTTCAATTTTTCACTTTAATTTTATTCTTTAAAGTAATTTAAATCAACATTTATTGCTTGCATAAAGTTTGTTAAATCCTTATCGGCACCAAAAGGACGATTTATATAAATTCTTTTAATATCCGATACAATTTTACTATATAATTCGGGATTTGTTTTTTTAAATTTAAAAGTAAAAGTGCCTGTTTCATTTAAAACATCAACAAACTCTTCTTTTAAGTCTTTTCCAAATGAGGATAATTTCTGTTCTTGTTCGGCAATAAATTCATTTGCTTCTTTTATTACATCTTTCCCTTTATGTGTAATATTGTAAAAGCCAAAACTCTTTAAAACAGGTATTGAATTTATATAGCCGTTTTTATGTAGTGGCATGAAAATCCTTTTATTGATAAAACCACTCGGCATACTGTAATTTCTTAAAACATAATTAGTTAATGTCTTTGTTTGTAGTTGTTCATATTCTTCAAAAGGACTTAAAAAAGATTTTTCAAAAGGTTTAGGTTCATAACCGGTATAGTTTTCACCTTTTTCAAACATAAAATATTTTTGTTTTTTTCTGGAACGTTCTGTCGGATAGTTATATATTCTAACAAAACGAATAATATTTCTCAGAATTAAGTCTTTTAGAATATTACTGAAAATATCTGTTATTTTTGTTTTTGCAGGTGATTGTAAAAACATTATTTCAACCGGTGATAAATCAGTATTTAACATAAAAAAATATTTTATTAAATAAAAAAATAAACAGTATTAATTAAAATTTTTCTCTAAGTTAATAAAAAAAAGTAAATGTGTTTAAAAATATATTAACAAAAATGTAATAATCAAATCATCTTTATAGTAAGTTTTTATCTTTGTTCTAAGTCAAATGTTTTGATAAATTAAGAAAAAACTATTACGTCATGACTACAAAATTTAATAAAAATGCAGTAGGGAGAATGATTCCTGAAACCATTAACGGAGAACCTGTTGTGCCTTTTATGGGTGCGGGAAAATTTAAACCTGACAAAAGAAGATTTGCACCAAAAATTTCTACTTGTGCCGAATATCCGTCTGATGGTAATAAATTGGTAAGTTCATTAAAAGAAGCATTAATAAAAGCCGGATTAAAAGCCGGTATGACAATATCAACACATCATCATTTTAGAAACGGTGATTTATTGGCAAATCAAATATTTGACATAGCTCACGAACTTGGAGTAAAAAATTTAAGATGGTTTCCTTCTGCTTCATTTCCTTGTCATGAACATTTAATACAATATCTTGAAAATGGCACAATAAGTCATATCGAAGGTAGTATGAATGGAGCTTTGGGGCGTTTTTGCTCACAAGGTAAAATGAAAAAGACAGCAGTATTACGTTCTCATGGTGGTAGATATCAAGCTGTTCAAGATGGTGAAGTACAGATTGATATTGCAATTATAGGAGCAGGATGTGCCGACCCGTTTGGTAATGCAAACGGACTTTACGGACAATCTGCCAGCGGTTTACTTGGTTTTGCTTTAGCAGATTCGCAATATGCCGATAAAGTGATAGTTGTTACCGACAATATGGTGCCGTTTCCATGCGTGCCTTGGCAGATTCAAGGTAACTATGTTGATTATACCGTAAAAGTTGATAAAGTAGGTATTCCCGAAAAAATTATCTCAGGAACAACTAAAATAACCAAAAGCCCTGACAGATTACTTATTGCAGAACTAACAGCAAAATTCTGTGATGAAGCCGAACTTATAAAAGACGGTTTTTCGTTTCAAGCCGGAGCAGGCGGAACAGCTTTGTCTATAGGTAACTTCTTTGCAGATATTATGCGAAAAAAAGGCATAAAAGCACGTTTTGCACGCGGCGGCAGTAACAAATATCTTGTTGATGCTCTCGAAGAAGGATTGATAGAATATATTCTTGACGGACAAACATTTGACCTTGAAGGTGTTCGCTCTATGCGAGAAAATAATAATCATATTTGGACAAGCCCGTTTACAAGTTATAATTATCATGGGAAAGGTAATTTTGCAGGTTTAGTTGATATTGTTATTCTCGGTGCTACCGAAGTAGATGTTAATTTTAATGCAAATGTGGTAACCCACTCCGACGGTTATTTGCTTCATGGTATTGGCGGTTGGCAAAATTGTCTGTTTTCTAAAAATGTGATACTACCAATTCCTTTGTTTAGAGACAGAATACCTGTGATTAAAGATGAAGTAACAACAATTTGCGGTCCCGGAGAATTAATTGATATTATTGTTACCGAACGCGGTATAGCAATAAATCCGCGAAGAACCGATTTAATTGAAAAAATGAAAGACTCTAAACTTCCGATTAAAACAATTGAAGAGTTAAAAGCTGAAGCTGATGCAATATGCGGACCTTTTCAAAAACCAAATTTATCGGATGAAATAGTTGCCGCCATAAAATGGGTTGACGGAACAGTAATTGATGTAGTAAGAAAAGTTATTGAATAAATTAATTTTCAATAAAAATTAAATCTCGGTGTGAATAATAATACATTAAAAACAGTAA
>CAYRJP010000124.1:0-6649 GCA_964424425.1 uncultured Bacteroidales bacterium
CAAATATACTATTTGTTTTTTTACCTTAACCGGTAAAATGTCGATTTTGTTTTTTCCATTTGAAAGGCGGTATTAATTTCTAAAAATATCAATAGTTACAATTTTGTTTTTTTCAAAAATATTATTGATATTCGGATGTTAGCTTTTATTATGGAAAATAAGCCTATTATACTCATAATTTAAAATGTTAAGTAAATAAGTAAACATGAGAAAATTGTATTATATCCTTAGCGTATTATTTTCTTTGGTTTTATTCGGATGTAATAATTCAAAGAAATATACAGTTGATACAGCGGGGAGACTTTTAGATAATTATTTCAAAGAATCTAGACAAAAAAAAGTAAAGAGAATAGAAGCAGATTTAGATTGTTTTATCAAAAATTATCCTAAAGTTTTTTTCTACCCCTCATTAGATTCTGATTCATTAAATCTTTTATGCTCTTTTTCTGCACATGCATATAGTTGGGAGGATTCTTTTGGGTGTGATTATGATTATAAGGAACGAAATGTAGTTGAAATAAGGATAGATAGAAATGATAACATTCGATTTGAATATCAGAAAATACAGAGCCTTGATGAAGTTAAGGATACTTTAAGGATATTATTTACCAATCCATTAGGAGATGAAAGGTTAGCACAAACACGTCTTAAGAAAATTGATATTATAGGAGAAAGAAAAGTTGCGAAGACAAGTTTTATCATTGATGCATTGGTTGTGCCAGATAGTACTGGGAAAGCGTCCTCTTGGGGCAAAATATACAAGATTGTAAATGTTATTTTTGAAGTCAATATGGACTTAAGATTAGATAGCGCAATATCAATATTTAATAAAGAGTATGACGAACTTTCTTATTTGGAACAAAAAGCTTTAAGCGAATTACTTCCAGTGGCGATTTGGATTTATCCAAATGAGGAATATGGAATAACTTATTCACCTTATTATAAATAACAAAAGCTAACAACGGCTCAAACGCAATATGGGGGCAATTGTAATTTGGAAGTTTCCGCCTTTTAATTAACTTTGTTTTGGTGGGACAGTTTACGGTGTTAAAAACCCCAAACTGCGTCTAGCCAAACCGTGATAATTATAATTTTTAAACTGCTGATACAATGTTTCTTGAAAAAAATAACAAGGCAATAAAAAAAGGTTGGATAGAGGTTGTTTGCGGTTCGATGTTCAGCGGAAAAACCGAAGAGTTGATTCGTCGTATGAACAGAGCAAAAATTGCAAAACAAAAAATTGAAATTTATAAACCTGCTATTGACACCCGTTATTCGGAAGAAGAAGTTGTATCGCACAATGAAAATGCAATATTATCAACTCCTGTTGACGGTTCACAAAATATATTGTTGCTTGCAAACGATGTGGAGGTTGTAGGAATTGACGAAGCCCAATTTTTTGACAACGGTTTGGTTGACGTATGCAATATATTGGCAAACAGAGGAATAAGAGTTATTGTGGCAGGACTTGACATGGATTTTTCGGGAAAACCGTTTGGACCCATTCCTAAAATTATGGCTACAGCCGAATATGTTACAAAAGTTCATGCAATTTGTGTAAAATGCGGCGATTTGGCTCATTATTCTCATCGGTTATCAAAAAACGACAAACTGGTAGTATTGGGAGAAACCGATGTTTACGAACCTTTATGTCGCGACTGTTTTATAAAAGAGTTGGAAAAAGAGCAAGAATAAATTTATAATAATTATTATTATTAATTTGCAATATTTTTTATTCTCCTTCGTTCTTATTGACGTTACTTAGCTTACACAGCTCGACTTTATTTTTTATAACCATTTCTCATTTTAAATTTAAAACATATTAAACACACACAACTATGAAGAACTTATTTTCAGCAATTTTGTTGTTAGCAACAATATCATTATTCGGTCAACAATATGACAAAAAATATCCCTTTAAGGATAAAAATGAATTTACAATAGTAGAAAAAGACGGACTTTTAGGTTTAATAAATAAAAAAGGTAAAGAAGTGGTAAAACCACAATACGATAAAATATCAGAGTTTGGAGAATATAGAAAAGATTGGGCTTTGGTAGAAAAAGACGGGCTTTTAGGGTTTATTGATAATAAGGGATTTGAAATTGTGACCCCCCAATACGATAAAATATCACCGTTTGGAGAATATCAAGAAAAATGGGCTTTGGTAGAAAAAGATGGGCTTTTAGGGTTTATTGATAATAAGGGATTTAAAATTGTGACCCCCCAATACGATAAAATATCACCATTTGGAGAATATCAAGAAAAATGGGCTTTAGTAGAAAAGGATGAGCTTTTAGGGTTTATTGACAAAACAGGTTTTAAAATAGTGAATACTCAATACGATAAAATATCAGAGTTTGGAGAATATCGTAAAGATTTAGCCGTAATAAAAAAAGACGGACTTCTCGGATTTATTGATAATAAGGGATTTGTGATAACAAAACCAATATATGAGAAAATAACAGTTGAAGCCGTTAATCGTTAAATTTTTTAATTCTACTTTTATTTTAACGAAAACATTATTGAGTAGGTTTATAATCTTTTAAAAAAAAATTTAAACTATGAGAACGTTATCAATAATTGCAGCAACATTAAGTTTTTATAGTTTAAAAACGTGAAAAAATTCGCGTTTTTTTCCGTTACGCAACTATCCGAATGTCTTGATATATCTGGTTTAGAAGCCTGTTTAATTGCCTTATTCGGGTAGTGCTTTTTTTCTTTTGGTTTGTGATTTTTTGCATCTCTTGCTTAAAACTTATTGATAATAAGGGGTTTACAAAATAATCTTTTTGAAATAAGCACGACCACATCCAAATCCAACCTTGCCTTGTAACTACATAATAATTAGCATTTTGCATCTTTTTTACCAAGCCTCTTTCTTTCAATTTACCTAACTCATAACGAATTTTTGCGGTTTTGGGACTTTCCATAAAAAATATCACTCGTTTTACAAAGTTACAATCTTTGAATTATGCTGCAATACCAGATTGGAACTTTAGTTCGCTAAATATAATTGTATAATTAAAAATCTTTGTAACTTAGCATTTACATAAAAAGCAAGTATATAAAGATTTACCATTATGATACAAAACAACTTACAATGGACATCACCTGACGGGCTTAATTTTTTTGCTCATACATGGCAACCTGATAACAAGCCGCAGGCAGTAATAACATTGGTTCACGGTTTGGGTGAACACTGTTTACGATACACTCCGTATTTTGATTTTCTTGTAAAAAACAATATTGCAATACTTGGTTTCGACCTTCGCGGACACGGGCAAACCGAAGGAAAACGCGGTGTTATAAAATCGTATCAAAGGTTGCTTGATGACATTGATATTGCAGTGTTAAAAACCAAAGAGCTTTTCCCCGATATTCCGCATTTTATCTATGGTCACAGCATGGGCGGAAATTTAGCTTTGAATTATCTTATGCGTAAAAATCATAATCTTACCGGCGGAATTATTACTTCGCCTTGGCTTATTTTGGCAAACGACCCAAATTTTATTCTTAAAGCAATAGTTTCATTTTTAAAAGGATTGTTGCCTAATATTACAATCGACAGCGGTTTAGAGATTGATTACATCTCTTCTGATAAAAATGAAGTTGAAAAATATCGTAACGATAAATTAAATCACGGACGAATCTCTTTCAAATTGTTTAGTACAATTACAAGTTCGGGGATTTGGGCTATTGCCAATATTAAAAAGTTGCAAACACCCATATTACTTATGCATGGGTCAGGCGATAAAATAACTTCGCATCAAGCATCGAAACTTATTGCCAAAAACAATCCCGATTTTATTGAATATGTTGAGTGGGAAAATCGTTATCATGAGCTACACAACGAAACTAACCGCCCCAATGTGGCACAAAAAGTTATTGATTGGATAAAAGCAAAAACAAAATAATGCAACATTTCAGAACAGTTTTTGATATTGAACCTTCGCAAAATAAGATAAATCACACAACAAAAATTTTATCTCTTGGTTCTTGTTTTTCCGAAAATATCGGCGAAAAATTATTATATTATAAATTGCCTGTTATTATTAACCCTTTCGGAATATTATATAATCCCGAATCAGTAGCAAATTCAATTGATATATTGCTTGAAAATAAGCAGTTTTCAGATGCTGATTTGTTTGAATACAATAGTGTTTGGAATAGTTTTTATCATCACAGCCGTTTTTCGGATATTGATAAACAGCATTGCTTACAAAAAATAAATATATCAATAAATAATGCTGCAAATCATTTAAAAAAAACACGTTTTTTACTTATAACATTAGGCACATCTTGGGTTTACAAATATAAAAAAAACGGACAGATTGTATCAAATTGTCATAAAATTCCCGCAAAGGAATTTTTACGCTTTAAGTTATCTACTGAACATATTGTAAAGCGTTTTTCAAATACATTTGATACTTTATTACAACAAAATACAGATATAAATATAGTATTTACGGTAAGTCCGGTAAGGCATCTTAAAGATGGAGCACACGAAAATCAACTCAGCAAAGCAACACTCTTACTGGCAATTGATGAACTTACAAAAAAGTACAGTAAAATAAATTATTTTCCTTCATACGAATTGATAATGGACGATTTACGTGATTATCGTTTTTATACCGATGATATGATTCATCCGTCGCAGCAAGCTGTTGAATATATTTGGAACAAATTTAAGAATGTATTTATCAATAAACAGACAAATAACTTTTTTAAACAGATTGAAGATATAAACAGAGCTTTGCAACATCGCTCATTTCAACCAAAAAGTGAAGCTCACCGGAAATTTCTAAAAAAAACACTTGAAAAAATTAATACCCTTGAAGAACAACTTAAAGGAGTTTCTTTCGATAAAGAGAAAAATATATTATTAAGACAATTTAATAATACATAAGATATGTTTTTTTATAAAAAATACACACAAACACTTTTCCCAAATGATTAAACGAATATTTATTGTAGTTTTTTTAATATCTATTTATCATTTATTACCGGCACAAGAGAGCGATAATTTTTTGAAAAGTTTTAAAATATCAATATTCTTCGGCGGCAGAATAGAAACTGTTGACAGTTTTCCCAATAAAGATAATATTGACTTTATGAATTATGTCGGTTTTATAGATGACTATTTGCCCGATTACATTTACATAGGTTTTAAAGCACACTTTGATTTTAAAAATAATTTTGGAACAAATATAAGATTAGTATTGGGCGATTTAACAGGTATTGATTTATCGGGAGAGTATTATCCTTATAAAAGTATCGGTTTTGTGGCAGGATTTAATACCTACCGGGTTTTTATAAATGATTATGGGCAATATCATAAAATAGAAGCGGCAGACGATAATTTATACGGCGACTTGGAAACGAATTACAGACAAGAAACTCTACAAGATTTAGGTTTTTACGCAGGTGTAATATTATATAAAAATCTTGGTTTTTTTAAACCTAAACTTACGTTAAATGCAGGATTTTCATCATTTACCAAATTTGAAACCGATGTTTTTCAGAAACAAATCGGGGGTAATTTTAAAAACAGATATTCTTACAGCACAAAACTCACATTTACCCCGTTTTTTTATCCTAAGTTAAACTTAGACTTCGATTTGATAAAATTTAAAAAATCAACTCTCGGACTATCGCTGTATTCTGCGTGGTATGTTTCACCAAAAGCTATCAACTACGATGTAACATATAGTGAATGGACAGATGATAATGCTGTAAAAAAAGAGGTAAAACCCGACAAGCATTTTTACAGTGAATTTGATTTTGATGCAGCAATTTATTTAAGGTGGTAGAAATATTTTTTGTGAATAAAAATAGCTAATTTTGAGTTTTTAATTTTAAAAAAAGTAATTATGAGTTTATCACAACAAATAAATGCAGATATTAAAGCAGCAATGCTTGCCAAAGAAAAAGAAAAACTTGAAGCATTGCGTGCAATTAAGGCGGCTTTTATGGTTGCTAAAACCGAAAAAGGCGGAAACGGCGAACTAACCGAAGATGCAGAATTAAAAATAGTTCAAAAGCTCGTAAAGCAACGCAAAGATTCTGCAGAAATGTATAAAACAAACAATAGAACTGATTTATACGAAAAAGAAATAGCCGAAGCAAAGGTTATAGAGCAATATTTACCCGAACAACTCGGAGAAGAAGAAATTCAAATAATATTAGAAGATATAATAACCGCTGTTGAAGCAAAAGGTATGCAAGATATGGGTAAGGTAATGGGAGTAGCCACAAAGAAATTAAGCGGTAAAGCCGATGGCAAAACTATATCTCAGATAGTTAAAAAATTATTGTCAGAATTATAATACAATAGTTCGTTAAGTTTTTAGCTGTAAATGCACTAATTTATTGATTTACAAATAGTTAAACCCGACTTATGCAGTAGGAGTTGTGAAATAGTGAACTTACGGCATTTAGTAAGGGTTAACCCCGATTTAGAAATACACCATTTTGGTTATTGTCCAAAATAGATGTAGTTCTTTATCGCTATACAATAGAAAACAAAAATTGTTTTCTATTGCATAGTTTGGGTTGAACTATTGATAGAAATATTCAGAAAAAAAGCAACCATCCCAAACAAAATAAAAAATCTGTTAACTAAAAATATATATTGATAGTTAACAGATT
>CAYRJP010000125.1:0-6648 GCA_964424425.1 uncultured Bacteroidales bacterium
ATGAAAAAAATTATATTCATTCTATGTTTTATATTTATGAAGCAAATATTATTTGCTCAATCCGACTCAGCAAAAAGTCTGATTAATGAAACAATGTTACATCCGGCAGATGCATTTACCGGATATGTTTACAAAAAAGGAGAATGGGGATATAATCAGGCATTAACACCATACCCGAGTTGGGCTTGGTGGGGAATTACCGACAGAATTACAGCAGAACTTGATTTAGAGGCTTGGCTGGGCGGAGTACCGAGTTTCAATTTTAGAATAGGCATTTTAAAACAAAAAGAGTTTATACCGCATCTTGCTTTTGAAACGATGTTCCAATACTTAAAAAATGATTTTGACCAATTTCATAATTTGGATTATTTACAAATAAACAGAAAAGGAGTAAATTGGTATAATCATATCAACATGAGTTGGAAAATAGCAAATAAATGGCACATACATTTAGCAGGCGGTATAACCTATGCCGAAAATCTGCAAATATCAAACAATGATACATTGAATTACACAGGAAAAACTTTTAGTAACTTAATAAGCCCCGATTATTCTTTATCGTTAGGTTGGCGTTTTAAAAGGTGGATAAGTTTTCATTCATCATATTCTTACGGCTCAACATTTCTTTATGCCGATAATATTGCAAGAAAGCAACAATTTGTTTTAGCAACCCGCATAGCTCCGTTTATAAAAAGCAAAAAAGGATTTCTCAACAGTTTCAGGTTTGAGCTGGCGTATTTATATGCAGACTTTCCCGATGCCCGGCAAAATATTTCAGGTCCAATCGGATTTCTTTACTGGCAATGGGATTGGAGTAAAAAAAATCTACAAAAAAGAAAAAAAAAGAAAAATAGATAAAATAATTCTTCTCAAACAACTTTATAAAATAAAAACAGCCACTTATAAAAATGACTGTTTTAAATTATATAAATAAATTATCAGTCTTATAAAATTAATTGGCAGCAGCTTGATTGCAAGTAATAGCAACAAGACTTACAATATCATCAATTGAACAACCGCGAGATAAATCGTTAATTGGAGCAGCCATCCCCTGCAATACAGGACCAACAGCTTCAGCTCCGGCTAAACGCTGAACAAGTTTGTAAGTGATATTTCCTGTTTCAAGAGACGGAAAAACAAGAACATTTGCTTGTCCTGCTATTTCACTGCCTTTAGCTTTTTTCTGTCCTATGGCAGGAATAATTGCAGCATCTGCTTGCAATTCGCCGTCAATCATCATATCAGGAGCTTTTTGTTTAGCTATTTCGGTAGCTTTAATTACTTTATCAACCATTTCGTGTTTGGCACTTCCTTTGGTTGAAAAACTTAAAATAGCTATTTTAGGTTCAAATCCACCAATTGCTTTTGTTGTTATACCTGTTTCCACTGCAATTTCAGCAAGTTCTTCTGCTGTAGGATTAGGATGAACAGCACAATCGGCAAAAACCAAAATACCGTCTTCACCAAAAGTTTTATCTTTAAGAATCATAAAAAATGCACCCGATACTACACTGATTCCGGGTTTTGTTTTAACAATTTGAAAAGCAGGACGCAACACATCACCAGTGGCATTGTCAGCTCCGGCTACCTCACCGTCAGCATCACCTTTTTTTACCATCATAGCTGCAACATACAAAGGATCATTCATAAGTTCCTCTGCCTGCTCTCTTGTTAAACCTTTCTTTTTACGAAGCTCCATTAAAGTTTCAATATACTCTTCACGTTTCTCGTGTGTAGCAGGGTCAACAATTTTTGCCTTATCAATGTTAGATAAATTATACTTTAATGCTAAATCTTTAATTTCAGCCTCTTTTCCAACTAAAACAATATTTGCCAAACCTTCACTAAGAATAATATCTGCAGCTTTTATTGTTCTTTCTTCGGTTCCTTCGGGTAACACAATAGTTTTATTGTGTTTTTTTGAATTTTCTTTAATTTGCTCTATTAAATTCATGTTAATCAAGTATTTATGAAGTTACTTTTTAAGTATGCAAAGGTAATGTTTTCGTTAGTTATTTTATAACTTTTTTATTAAAAACTTTAGAATAAATTTTATAACAAAAGTATAAATTAATAATATCAGCAAATCAGACAATCTCTACGCTATTTTAAAAGCATTACCACATACCAACCAAATATCAATTAAATAATACCAAAAAATAAATATATCATACCATATATAAATTGATGAAAAATAGTTTGAAAATATGATATACATTTATATTGAATTTAAAACATGATTTGAATGTATAATTAAATATAAATTAATTACCCTTTGTAATAATACCCTTTTGAGAAACACCCTATTTTCTAACCTCCACTTTCCCCTCCGGAGGTTAGTTTTTTTTATAAAACAATTAAAATAGATTATGATAATTTAAATTTAAAATTCACTTAAAACTATTATTTTGTAAAATAAAACTTATGATTTATAAAACAATAATAGCAATTGATAAATTTTTAATTAAAAAAAACTATTCTTATTGAACAATATTTATCTTTTTACGTTTATTATATTAAACAAAAACCTTTTAAACTATGATTTGGACTGAATATTTAAATAATTACAAAAATTATCTCAAATTAGAGAAATCTCTTTCCGAAAATACTGTAGGTGCTTACATAAAAGATGTAGTGAAATTTATCGATTATCTTGAAGATAATAATTTTTCAGGTTCACCTAAAGATATTACTCAAGAAACCATACGTGATTTTATTGATTTTATCAATGAAAAAGGAATGAGTGCAAGTAGTCAAGCTCGAGCATTGTCAGGAATAAAATCTTTTTTTAAATATTTAATTATTGACGGTATTATTGATAAAAACCCGTCGATACATATTGAAACGCCTAAAATAGGACGTAAATTACCCGTAGTTTTAGAATTAGACGAAATAGAAAATTTAATTAATGCAGTTGATTTATCAACAGAGACAGGTTATCGTAACAGAGCTATACTTGAGGTGTTATACGGCTGTGGTTTGAGAGTATCCGAATTAATTAATCTTAAATTATCCAATATCTATTTTGACGAAGAATTTATTAAAGTTGAAGGAAAAGGAAATAAAGAAAGATTAATACCACTGGGAAGCAAAGCAAAAGAAGCTATCATTCAATATATTGAAAATAGTAGAGATGTTTTAAAATTAAACAAAAAAATTAATAATAAAGATACTGATATTTTGTTTTTGAATCGTAGAGGTAAAAAAATAACAAGAGTTATGATTTTTACCATTATCAAAGATTTAGCAGCTAAAATTGATTTGAAAAAAAATATCAGCCCGCATACTTTTAGACACTCGTTTGCTACTCACTTAATGCAAGGCGGAGCCGACTTGAGAGCTATTCAAGACATGCTTGGACACGAATCTATTACTACTACCGAAATTTATACTCATCTTGATAAAGAATATTTAAAAGATACTATATTACGTTTTCATCCCCGTTCATAAACAACTATTAATTATAAATGAATAGCAATATATATAATTTTATATGTTGCTATTTTTTTATATTAGCATATAAATATGACTTTTATCATATATTATTTATTTTAAATGATAAAAATCATACTATTAATTCATGAATTATCAATCAAATATTAAAATAGAATAATTATCTTGCATGCTGAAAAACATAAGTATATAACATACTTATTTAACATACTTACTTAACACATAACAAGCAAATAATTAGAATAATAACTCTAAATAAAACACACATGAACAAAACTATTGATTTATCAAAGTATGGAATTTCGGGAGTAAAAGAGATTATTTATAATCTATCGTATGATTTTTTGTACAAAGAAGAATTAAATCCTGAATTAGAAGGCTATGAAAAAGGTGTATTAACCGAATTAGGTGCAGTAAATGTAATGACCGGACGATTTACCGGACGCTCTCCCAAGGATAAATACATTGTAATGGACGATATATCAAAAGATACTATTTGGTGGACATCGGACAAAGCAAAAAATGACAATAAGCCTTTAGATATAAAGGCTTGGAATGATTTAAAAAAAATTACTGCCAAGCAACTTTCAAATAAAAGACTTTTTGTAATGGATGCTTTTCTTGGAGCTAATAAAGATTCAAGATTAAAAGTAAGATTTATTGTAGAAGTAGCTTGGCAAGCTCATTTTGTGAAAAATATGTTTATCCGTCCTACCGAAGAAGAGCTTGAAAACTATGGCGAACCCGATTTTGTTGTTTTAAATGCATCTAAAACAACAAATGAAAAATATAAAGAACACGGAATGAACTCAGAAGTTTATACTGTATTTAATCTTACTGAGAAAATGCAAGTAATAGGCGGTTCGTGGTATGGCGGCGAAATGAAAAAAGGTATGTTTGCTATGATGAACTACTATCTTCCTTTACAGGGAATGGCTTCAATGCACTGTTCTTCTAATGTTGGTAAAGATGGAGATGTAGCTATATTTTTCGGACTATCAGGAACCGGCAAAACCACTCTTTCAACCGACCCAAAACGCAAACTTATAGGCGACGATGAACATGGCTGGGATGATGACGGTATTTTTAATTTTGAAGGCGGATGTTATGCAAAAACTATTAATTTAGACAAAGAAAGCGAACCCGATATTTATAATGCTATCCGCAGAGATGCTTTGCTCGAAAACGTTACTGTTGACAAAAACGGAAAAATTGATTTTAATGATGGTTCGGTAACTCAAAACACAAGAGTTTCATATCCTATTTACCATATCAAAAATATTGTAAAACCTGTTTCAAAAGCAGGACATGCTAAAAAAGTTATCTTTCTTACCGCTGATGCTTTTGGTGTAATGCCTCCTGTTTCAAAATTAACACCTGAACAAACAAAATATCACTTCTTGTCGGGTTTTACGGCAAAATTAGCAGGAACAGAATTGGGAGTTACAACACCACAACCTACATTCTCAGCATGTTTTGGTGCTGCATTTTTATCACTGCATCCCACAAAATATGGTGAAGAATTAGTGAAAAAAATGGAAATGCACGGTACCGAAGCATACCTTGTAAATACAGGTTGGAACGGAACAGGAAAAAGAATATCCATTAAAGATACAAGAGCAATTATCGATCGTATATTAGACGGCTCTATCGAAAAAGCAGAGATGAAAACAATTCCTATTTTTAATTTACAAGTTCCAACTTCATTAAAAGATGTTGACACTAATATTTTAGATCCTCGCGATACTTATTCAGACCCTGCCGAATGGGAGAAAAAAGCAAAAGATCTTGCTAAAAAGTTTATTGCTAATTTTGAACAATATACAGACAATGAAGAAGGAAAAGCTCTGGTTGCCGCAGGACCTCAACTATAATCTTTGATTATATTTTATTTAAAATAAACACATTAAACCCTGTCTGAATTTGGCAGGGTTTTTGTTTTTGGTAATATTCAATTAACAAAAATTTTGTATTTAATTAATTTTATTATTTTTGTTACTTAAAATTATACATTATGCATCCTGTTCTAATTATTATTGCATTAAGCGTGTCTGCTTATTTAATAGGGTCAGTTCCTTCATCGGTGTGGATTGGAAAATGGTTTTATAATATTGACATTAGAGACTACGGAAGTGGTAATGCAGGAACTACAAACACTTTTAGGGTATTAGGCACAACACCGGGAATTGTTGTTTTTATCTTAGACATTTTCAAGGGGTTTATTGCCGTAAATCTGGTTCATCTTGCCCATCAATTGATTCCGGATACTTCGGGATATGTTAATTTTGAAATACTGCTTGGAACATTTGCGGTTTTAGGGCATATTTTTCCTTTATATGTTGGTTTTAAAGGTGGCAAAGGTGTTGCTACTTTACTTGGTGTTGTTATTGCCATTCATCCCGCATCTGCTTTAATTTCTTTAATAATTTTTACTATAGTTTTATTAATATCAAAATATGTTTCATTAAGTTCAATGGTTGCAGGAATTATTTTCCCTTTTCTTATTATTTTTGTATTTAAAGAAACCATTGTATCGTTAATAATATTCTCTATTATTATTAGTGTATTATTATTACTTACACACCAAAAGAATATTATACGACTATTAGCTCGCGAAGAAAATAAAGTAAGATTAAGAAGAAATAACAATAGAAATCATTTTCCTAAACAAAGAATGTAAACTTTAAAATTTATTACTGTTTTAATTTTTATTTATCATAAATTCTTTAATTAAAAAAGCAAAAAGGGCTTCATTGGTAACATCGGTTTTTATATTACTTCCTTTAAAATAACTTATTTTTCCTGTTTCTTCCGATACCGTTATCACTATTGCATCTGTTTCCATTGTCATGCTTATGGCTGCTCTGTGTCTTAATCCCAAATTTGCAGGTAATTGAATGGTATCGTCAACAGGCAAAACACAGCGAGATGCTTTTATTCGGTTGTGTGCAATTACTACAGCACCATCGTGCATGGGTGTATTTTTAAAAAATATTGTCTCAAGCAACCTGTTACTTACCACAGCATCAATATAATCGCCCGACTGTATAAAAGATTGTAGTTCCGAATAATTTGCCAAAACAATTAATGCTCCTGTCTTTGTTTTAGACATATTACTGCAAGCTCTTACTATTTGCTTCAATGTTTTATTTGTGTAAACAGTATAACTTTTATTAAAATATTTTTGAAAATGAT
>CAYRJP010000126.1:0-5182 GCA_964424425.1 uncultured Bacteroidales bacterium
CTTTGAGTTGCCTCAATTTATTTAAATATACTTCTCGTTTTACCATTATCTTTTTTTTTCAAATATACATATTATTGACGAAAAATTAAAATGCCGTCGTTTTTCGTCATTAGCAAACTTATGTATAACTTCAAAACATGAAAAAATAGCTACAAAAACAGTAAATTCAGGAGTTGTAGTTCACTTTAACTTTTGTATAGTCCAAATAAATTTATAGCACAAACATCTACTATTCTTGCATTTAAATATTGTGCTTAATTATTTAACATATGAGACAAAAAGTCTCATATGTTGTTTATATGAACTTATTTTTGCATTTTTAAGACAAATAAAAATGTAAAAAACATTGACCGATTGGCTAATATATAATTCTCAAAATCCATTACTGTTTACCCGACCGGTATTTTGGATTTTCTTTTTAATAGTTTTTGCGGTATTTACAATAGTGCAAAAAAATACATTTTGGCGAAACACTTGGTTGTTTGCGGTAAGTGTGTTTTTTTATTACAAATCGAGCGGATTTTTCTTTTTTCTGTTACTGCTGTCGGTAATTGTAAATTTTGCTATTGGCAACCGGCTTTACAAGGCAAAAACAAAGCAAAGAAAAAATATTTGGGTTGCCGTTTCGGTTGCTTACAATTTGCTGTGGCTTGTGTATTTTAAATACACATACTTTTTTGCCGACCTTATAAACAATATTTTTCATACACACTTAGAAGTTCACGATTGGCTTATTTCGGGAATTAATACAGCGTTGGGAACGGGTTTTGATGCATCGAAAATTCTTTTACCTGCCGGAATTTCGTTTTATACTTTTCAAATAATCAGTTATATAGTTGACCTGTATCGTAATCAAGTAAAACCAATAAAAAATGTTTTGGATTTTGGATTTTATGTATCGTTTTTCCCTCAACTGATAGCAGGACCTATCGTAAGAGCAGCATCATTTGTGCCTCAAATGTATTCGGGTTATAAAGTTCATAAAGACGAAGCATCGCAAGCTCTTTTTCTTATTTTAAACGGATTGATTAAAAAAATAATAATAGCCGATTATATTTCAATAAACTTTGTGGACAGGATATTTGACAATCCGTTGAGTTATTCGGGATTTGAGAATCTGCTTGCCGTTTACGGATATTCCATTCAAATATATTGCGACTTTTCGGGCTACACCGATATTGCCATAGGACTTGCTCTGTGGATGGGATTCAGGTTGCCTCTGAATTTTAATTCACCGTATAAAGCTGCAAATATTACCGACTTTTGGCGACGATGGCATATTTCACTTTCATCGTGGTTAAAGGATTATCTGTATATTCCGTTAGGTGGTAATCGCAAAGGGAAAATCAGAACTTACATAAATTTGTTTATTACAATGTTACTTGGTGGCTTGTGGCACGGTGCAAATTTGCGATTTGTGATTTGGGGCGGCTTACACGGAATTTATCTTGCAATTCACAAATTATATCTGTCGCTGTTTCCAAAGCAAAATGCAGGATTACAATTTTTACGTGTATTTTTTACTTTTCATTTGGTAACATTTACTTGGATGGCTTTCAGAGCAAAAAGCATGCAAACGGTAATGGAAATGTTTAACCGCATTTTTACCGATTTTAAAGGCACACACATAATTGATTTTATATCAGGCTATCGGGTGGTATTCGGACTAATGTTTATTGCTTATGTTATCCATTGGTTGCCCGTAAAAGTAAAAGACTTGTATCGCGGAAAATTTATTGATATGCCCGTTTATCAAAAGTTAGCTGTTACCGTAATTATAATATTTGTTTTGGCTCAGTTTACTTCGGCAGATATTCAACCTTTTATCTATTTTCAATTTTAAAAATAATACACCTTTAATTTACAATTCGGATTTAATATTTTCGGCAATATCAATAAATTCCTGTTCCGAAAGTTTAAGTTTAGGATTTGAAAATCTCACATCACTTTCACTATCCATAGGAATAAGATGAATATGAGCATGGGGAACTTCAAGACCTAATACAACCACCGCTACCCTTTTACAAGGTATTGATTTATCAATTGCTTTTGCTATTTTTTGAGCAAAAATATGCAACCCTGCAAGTTCATCAGGTTTCAAATCAAAGATATAGTCAACCTCTTTTTTTGGTATTACCAAAGTATGCCCTTTTTTTAACGGATTAATATCCAAAAAGGCATAATAATTTTCATCTTCTGCAATTTTATAGCTTGGTATTTCTCCCGATACAATTTTTGAAAATATTGTAGCCATAACAATTAACTTAACGGATTAATTTCTAAAATTTCAAATTGCATTAAGCCTGAAGGAACTTTAACCTCAACCTTATCGCCTATTTTTTTACCCAATAGCCCTTTAGCAATAGGTGTATTAATTGATATTTTCCCACTTTTAAGGTCTGCTTCGCTTTCAGAAACAATGGCATATTCCATTTGAGCATTATTTTTTAAATTCTTCAGCTTTACCTTAGAAAGAATCTGAACTGTTGAATAATCAAGTTTTGATTCATCAATAATTCTTGAGTTTCTAATTATTTCTTCAAGCTGTGATATTTTAAGCTCCAATAATCCTTGAGCCTCTTTAGCAGCGTCATACTCAGCATTTTCCGACAAATCTCCTTTATCTCTTGCATCAGCAATTGCCTGCGATATTTTTGGACGCTCAACAGTTTTTAAATGCTCAACCTCAGTAATTAATTTTTTAAGTCCTTCGCTTGTAACATAAGATAACTTTCCCATAATATTCCTCCTTTTTATTCTTCCAAAAACAGATTATCAGAAAAATGTTGTAAAATAAATTAATAATCTACTTTTAAATAAATACTCAATATTAATATATCCAAAATCCACAAAACAATTAAATCAAAATATTAATTATTTTGTGGATAGATATAAGAATATAAAAGAATCCCGTGAAAACACGGGACTCTTTTATTATGCAAATATAATAATAATTTATTATTGATTATAAATTAATTCTTACACCAATACTGTGAACTCCATTAAACGGATCGGTATCACGATAAGAGTAATCAACTGCAAAAGTTTGTTCTCCGCCTTTTTTGAAAGGAATTTCAATAGAAACACCGGCTGTAAACCCTGTCAAAGCGGTTGTTCTTTTAGCAACATCAGTAATTCCATCTTCATAAACATATCCTCCGCGAAGAATAAGAATATTTCTATAACTGTATTGCACTCCTCCGTGAAATTGATTTTTAGAAAATGAATTTTCAGTAAAAGCTCCATCAACAGTTAAACGATGTATTTCTCCAAAATCCCAAAAATAAGATACCCCCAACTTAATTAATGACGGTAATTCAAATTCTGCCGAACGATTTTGCATTGTATTAATAGGTCCGTCACCAACACTACCTCTAACAGACATACCATCCCCTTCCATTTTAATGGTAGGACCTACATTTTTCATAACAACACCAAACTTTAATTGCTCACGGCTTCCTGTAATATACTGGATTCCCATATCAAAAGCTATACCTGTAGCTTTTAAATCTTCTATAGATTCATTTATTACCTTTACAGTAATACCTCCATAAATACTATTAGAGAATTCTTTTGCATAAGAAACTCCAATGTTAGTATAATTAGGATTAAAAGTAGAACCGTCACCGTCAGGATTTTCAACAGTTGTTTTAACTATATCTCCCCAATTCATTGAAGCAACAGAAAGAGATAATACTCCGGCATCACCAACTTTTTGAGATACTCCAAATGCATTAACACGAATACCAGCTCCACTAAACCAATCGGTATTAGCAAATACTAATTGAGTGCTGTTCAAATGTGCCGTTCCGGCAACATTAATAAATACACCTTCGAATCCTGTAATACTTGCAATATTGGCATCACCAAGAGCACTGGATCGTGCCCAAGGATTTATCAATAGCTCGCTTGCTCCTGCCTGACCCACTCTTTGTTCATTCCCGGCATAAACGGCAGGAACTACCAAAACAGCTGTTAATAATAAACTTGCAAGTCGTTTTATATGCTTTTTCATAATTATTCTTTTATTTTCATTTAATAATATTACAAATTAGAACGCATTTAAGTCAACCGGTCTTAACGAACCGAACCACTTAACAACTTTCTCACCTAAATCAGGTGATTTTATATGAATAATATACATTCCGCTTGCTATTGTCACTCCATATTGGTTTTTCAAATCCCATGTTATAAACGAATCGGAATTATCTTTATCAAAACGTCGTATTAAACCACCATTAGCATTGTAAATTGAAACTATACAACGCTCGGGCAAATTAGTAATTTTTACAATATTATCTAACTGTGTTTGTTCATATTCGGATGCTCCATAATAAGGATTAGGAACTACATTTATTTTATCAAGAGCAGTAGTTCCGTATCCTGATGCATTACCCTTAACAGAACTTAAGCTGTGAGTGCTGAATTTAAACATTGGATAATTATCATTTTCAGGATTTTCCACTGCAGCATCTTTAATATTTACATAATAAGGATTTGAGATACGCAATTTTATTGTAACATCATTATCCGGCATATCATCATAAGTAAGAAACTCCGATTCCGGTGTAGTCATTGGTATAGAAGCCCATGCACAATGTCTCCAAACTAACTTTTCTATTACTTTTTGTCTATTAACAGGTAATGTTGAACCGGGTCGAATTTGTTTAAGCTCTTCATAAATAGTTCTACCTTCATCATATGCCGGCATTTTTAATGTATAATTATTGCCACCCATACTTACAACATCACTTGATTCATTATGACCTACAATATAAATATAATGTTTACCTCCAAAATACGGCTGTCCTGATGCTCCTCCTGTCATTTTAAAAATATTATCACCATATTCTGATGTTGGATTCCAAAGCATATCATTACCATTTTCTCCAACTAACCAACTATCCTCACCAAACATAATGTTAAGTCTTTCGCCTGTTTCAACATCAATAGCATATCCGGGGAACCAACTCATACCTGTTGCACCAACATAATTTGGAGCATCAGGATTATTTAAATCATCATCCGCTCCTTCTTCAGCTGCTACACCATCTTTATTTACCGATGGAGATTCACGTAAACGAAATCTTAATGCTCCTCCCTCTGATAAACTGTTAGTAAGACCTCCCTCATCATTTTCTGCCATTTCAATAACAGGACATCTTGTCCAAAGATCTCTATT
>CAYRJP010000126.1:5282-6520 GCA_964424425.1 uncultured Bacteroidales bacterium
TGTTTACCTGTTCGTATCCAATTAAACGGTGTTTGACCATCTAAATTCTGAACAAAATTTAACCATGGCGGAGCTTCTTTTTTATAAGTAAGGGATGCTGTTTGAAATCCATTATTTACATTGTCCTTTTCAGCAAATTTTTGAAGAGACCCTTGTCCCGGAAAATCAACTTGTTCTATCATAACGGATAATCCAATCTCAGGTATTAACTTTTCATCTGCATATCTAATCCATACATCAGATATAATCGACTTAGTTTCTCCATCAAGTTCATAAGACAATTCCCATTTTGTATCATATATCAACCCTGTCCCTTTATAATAATTTGTGTTATCCGCAGCATTATAATGTCCAAATATCATATTTACAGAATCTTTAAGTAAACGTAAAGTAAACTCTCCGTCAATTACATTTATCGGGTCAATAACTTTTACCTGAACGGGTCCGAAATTTTCTTTATAAGTAATTTCATCAGCTTTAAACGGATATTCTGTTTTCGAAAGAATATTCTGAATAGTTTCATCTGTGAGATCTAATACATTATTTCCGTTACCTTTTCCTTCAACTAATGTAATAATAGGGGTATCTCCATACTCACTATGCAATTCCGTTCCTTTATTCATTGCATCAATAGAATGAGGAATAGCTGTTTTAATATTAATATTCTTCCTTCCCGTCAGATAAGGTCGTGTTTGATTACCTAATGTTCCATCATTAACTTGATCATAGTGCTTATAATCATTAAAAGCATAAGCAACAGCTACATAGTAATACTCTTTATAATTAACCAAACTTTTATCTTCACCGGAAGCAAATGCATCTTGAGTAAGTTCAAATGAGTGAACAACACCATCATCATCTCCATTAACCATTTCTATAGGATGAGCAGCATTTAAGTCATTATCCCATACATAATTAACTATTTGTGCAACTCCGTCTTTTATATCACATTGAAATACCTGACGCATCTTATTAGGATTTACAATATCTCCAAGAGTCACTGTTTTATCACGTAATTGAAATACCTGATACCCTTGAAATCTGTAATATTTATCTTCGGCTCCGGGATCAATAAACGGATCTAATTCTTTATAGCTTTCAAGATAGTTATTTGAAGAAGGATTATTCCATAAATGAAATATCAATTTACCATTTAACTCTACAATATCCATATTAGGAGCAGTAGGTCCGTCTATTAACTGAAAACAATTTTCAAACAAACGTTGAGCTTTTCTATC
>CAYRJP010000127.1:0-3829 GCA_964424425.1 uncultured Bacteroidales bacterium
AAAATTATTAAAAATTACAAGATAAAGTAGTTATTAAAACCCGCTATCATCTTCCTTCTCATTTTTGTATTTTTCTTTTAAATCAATAAGATAAAGATGTAATCGCTCTTGTAACGGATCGTTAAACAATAGTAAAAAACGCTTTATCGGATTAGGTTCATATGCATCTTCCGATATTCTTATTGCAGTTTTCCCGTTAAAATCTTTTATTGTAACAACACGATTCAAATAGTGTCCGTCAGGAGTTATTATAAGTCTTATATAGTCATTTTCAGTCGTTTTTTGAGTAACAAGTAATATAGAATCACCATTAGTGTAATGTTCCATCCAAGCATCTTGCCCGTCAATTACTTCTTGCTGCATTACGGTATCAATATTACTTCGCCATTTAGGTTCTTCCCAATGATTTGTAACATCAGCAAAAACATAGAAATACATTTTATCAATTATGCTTTTTTCAGTAACAATTCTGTCTTTAGGTTGAAAAAAACCAATAATTACCGGTATTAATAGAATTATTACTAAGCCGATAATTATCTTAATACCTGTCTTCATATACTTATAATTTATGTCTGCTGATTAATTTTAATAAAAATTTTGTTACAAATAACCATCGGTGTTTAACCGTTTAGAAAAATAATTATAAATATATTAAAAAAATAACAAAACTTATAGATTTTGTTTAATAAAATAAGAGATTGTCTAAAAAGATAAAAGAAACAATTATTGCAAAAGTGAGCTTGTAGCAATACATTTGAGAAAATATTACTAATTGCTAAGAAATTTATCATTTTGTTAGAGACAGCTATTTTTTAGACAACCTCTTCATATATAAATATTATTTATTGTTTAGGAATAAAATGAAAATGAGGACCAAATCGCTCAAAAGCTGCTTTATCTAAATCTTCTCTGTGATTCGGATGAGAAATACTAATAATTAGTTTAGCTCTTTCTTGTAAAGTTTTACCGTATAAATTCACAGCTCCGTATTCAGTAACAAGCCAATGCATATTAGAACGGGTTGTAACAACTCCTGCACCAAGATGTAATACAGGAGCAATTTTACTCATCCCTTTTTGAGTAACCGATGGCATTGCAATAATCGGTTTTCCACCCGGACTCATTGATGCTCCTCTGATAAAATCAATCTGCCCACCTACTCCCGAATAATGTTTTATTCCTATTGAATCGGAACAAACTTGTCCGGTAATATCAACTTGAATAGCCGAATTAATGGCTGTTACTTTAGGGTTGCGACAAATCATATTAATATCATTTGTGTAGCCTACATCTTTCATAACAACACCCGGATTGTCATCAACAAAATCATAAAGTTTTTTACTTCCCATTAAAAACGTAGAAGTCATTTTTCCCCTGTCAATACCTTTTTGTGAACCGTTAATTACACCTCTTTCAATAAGAGGCAATACTCCGTCGGCAAACATTTCGGTATGAATACCTATATTTTTATGATTATTCAGTTGTGATAAAACGGCATTTGGTATAGCTCCGATACCCATTTGTAAAGTAGCTCCGTCTTCAATCAGTTCAGCTACATTTTTGCCTATTGCAGCCTCTATTTCAGTAGGCTCGGCAAAATGAGCTTCTACAAGCGGAGTGTCATCTTGACAAAAAATATCAATACACGACATGCGAATCATAGCATCGCCAAAAGCACGCGGAATATTAGGATTTATAACTCCAATAACAGTATCTGCTGTTTGCACGGCAGCCAATGTTGTATCAACCGATGTTCCAAGCGACACATATCCATGCTTGTCAGGAGGAGATACTTGCACCATGGCAACATTTACTTTGGTATATCCTTCACGAATTAACTTTTGTGTTTCGTGTAAAAAAACAGGAATATAATCGGCATAACCTTCTTGTGTTTGTTTGCGAACATTGCCGCCCACAAACAAACTTTCCAACTGAAAAATACCTTCAAACTCTTTTGATGCATAAGGGGCAGGTCCTTCGGTATGAAGATGTTGTATTTTTACATTGTGAAATTCACGATTTTCTCCTCTTTCACACATGGCTTTTATCAGCTTTTGCGGAGCACAAGCTACACTGTGAATATGAATACGGTCGCCTGATTTAATGACTTTTACTGCTTCTTCTTCTGAAACAAACTTTATATTATGTTGCATAATTTAAATTGATTTTGAGTTATCAATACAAAAACGCCAAATATAAAGTGTTTGGAGTAAGATATTTATGATTAAAATCAGGTTTTGCGGATTATCAAATTTTATTGAAAAATTCAGCAGAAATTATTTACCACTACCTTCAAATACTGTTTTTATGGTGTAAATAAGTATTTTCAAATCAACATATAGCGACATGTTTTCGAGATAAATTATATCAAATTTTAAACGTTCAATCATTTCATCAACATTTTCGGCATAGCCGAATTTTACTTGTCCCCACGATGTAATTCCCGGTCTTACTTTAAACAACATTAGATAGTGAGGAGCACGTTCAATTATTTTTTCAACAAAATATTGTCTTTCGGGACGAGGACCCACAAGCGACATATCACCAATAAGCACATTGTAAAATTGAGGTATCTCATCTAATCGCATTTTTCTCATAAATCTGCCGAAAGGCGTAATACGAGGGTCGTTTTTGCTACTCAATGCAGGCCCGTTTTTTTCGGCATCAATATACATTGAACGAAATTTATATATTTTAAATGGTTTGCCAAAACGTCCTAATCGATAGTGAGAATAAAATATTGGTCCTTTTGATGATAATTTTACATTTATGGCAAGAAAAGCATAAACAGGACTTAAAATGATTAATGCAATAAAAGATACTATAACATCAGTAATACGTTTTACATTTACTTGCCATGCAGGCATTGCCTCATGCGACAGCTCAATTAAAGGAACACCGAAAAGTGAAGACATTTTTACAGACCCTGATAAAATGTCCAATAATCCGGGGATAGCTTTAATAATAACATTTGTAGCTTTTGCTTTTACAAGTATGTTTTGTATCTCTTCTCTTTCGGAAGGTTCTATGGCAATAATAATCTCTTCAATTTTTTTATTGTTAATAGTTTCCATTAAATTATCGATAGTACCTAAACTAGGGATATACTTATTTAATTCAGAGTTATTGCCATTAATTGTTATGTATCCTACAATTTGAGTACCGGGAGATTTCGGTTTGTTTTGTAAATCGCGATAAAGTTGCATAGCTTTATCGCTACCTCCTATTAATAAAGTAGGAAAACCAATTATATTATCTTGAAGTTTATGAATTGTTGAAGTAGTAAAATATAAACGAGGAAAGTATGTTAATGAAAAGTGTATCCCCAATAAAAAGAAAAATGATTGATAGTAATTTTTATATGAAATAATGGTATCATCGAGTATTAGTATAAAAAATATAAGAATAACACCAAGTGTAGATATAAAAATGGTTCGCCCTAATTCTTGGAGTCTTGATTTTCTGAAAATATTGTGATATTCTCCTGCAATATAATATAATAACAGCCAAAACAGAGGTATAATAATTATTCCTTTTATAAATGAAGAGTCTTTTAATGTATCATTTACAAAAGAAAAAATATGTGTATTTTCAATTAAAAGTTTTCTAAAAGAGAAAAAAACAGTCCAAGATATTGCTGCTGCAATATAATCCGATATTGTATATTTTAATACTTGCTTTTTATAATCTTTTTGTTTCACGCGAATGCTTATTTCTTAAAATCTTTACGTTGTATAATCCTAAAGTCATCAATAAAAACTGATGCACTTGCTTGTTCTGTATTTCGCCATACTGCTATATATACTCTGTATTGTGTTCCTTTTGGATA
>CAYRJP010000127.1:3929-6461 GCA_964424425.1 uncultured Bacteroidales bacterium
TCTTCGTCGGTTACCACAAAAGCAGTATCACTATGTTCATTTTTTTCAAATTTATGCCCGTTTTCAAAACCTTCACTCCATTCAATATTTGTCCAATCGGTATAATCTGTGATAGGAGATAGTGTTATTACTTTTGAAGATTCAAAGTTTACGGTTTTTTTGTATGATTCATAAAACGGATAAAAAGTTCGTGTAACATTAATGCCATTTACCATTATTCCCGGAGTAATAGTAACTGTGCTTTCGCCTTCGGCAATTACAGGAAATTTTGCAGGAAGTTCAAAAACACCGATTAAATTACCGTTAACATTTACCCACACATCGGTAATGCCTATTGCTTTTTCATGTTTTAATGAGCAATCATTTATTTCAAGATAGCTCGGAACAGGTATTTCTTTTGTGCAACTTGCAAATAAAAAAAATAAAAAAGATATTAATATATAATTAAAAAATTTATTCATACACTCTTATTATAATAACATACGGTTTTAAGATAAATTTATTGCAAAGAAAGTAAAAAAAATGTCTGCTTAACAAAGGTTTATGGAATAACGCAATTTTTCTTTTATTTTTTTCACCACTCTTTGTGTAATAATCTCATTATCAATGTTATTAATAGGAATGTTATGATTTATAACACTATGATAAAAATCGGATAGTTGTTTGTTAATATTGTCGTTTTGCGGGTATAATAAATCCGGAGAATCTGCTTTTTGTTTAATATTTGTTCCTTCAATCAAATTATGTAATAAGTCTATTTCATAAAATGTATTATAATTATATAATTTAATATTATGCCTTTTAGAACCGATATTTGTTATTGTAAAATCAGCAATATTAGAATTATCAAAATTTAATCGAACTTTATAAATATCGGGTATTTCAGATAATGAAGATATTGTATTAACTGTTATTTTGCGAATATTACTTTTAAAAACAGGTAATACGGCACTTACAGCAGAACGTGTTTTTTGTAACAGGCTTACTTCGGAATTATCGGTAATAAAATATTCAAGCAAAAGAGGATTCTTTTGACTAAGAACATATTTATTAAAAAGATTATTAAAAATTAAAGGATGAAATATTTGCAATGTTTGTTCCGACTCTTCATGTAGTTTCAAAATATTTAATTGTTCATCTAACGATAAATTATGGACTGAATGCAAGAACACATGCTTTGACCTTTTTATAGCAGTTTCAATAAGTGGAAGGTATATTTTTTCGGGAGATGCAAATATTAAAATATCTGAATCGTTTAAAAGATTATCGAAAACGGAATAAACAAAATCATGATTAATGTTGTTAGGATATTGAAACTGGAATTTTGGGTCGTAAATGCCGATTAATCGAAAAAGATTTGATGTTTTTATTGCAGATAAATAATTTTTACTGTAACTATTGCTTATTATTCCGGTCTTTAACATATACAATATTTTTTAGCAAAATTAATTTTTTGTGTTTTATAAAAACAATTATATTTGATTTGTTATTAACGAATAGCTGTTGATAACATTTATTTAATTTTAAAAAATCATTTTATTATGAAAAAAAAATACTTTGTTATTTCACTGTTTTTGATTTTTATTTTTTCGCTAAATACAAAAGCTCAGTATAACTTTTTTGTAGGTGACGATGCCGGTCAATTAAAAACCACTGTAAAAGGCTTTGGTAGTATCTCGTTTCCATCAATAATGGTAACCCAGTCATTTATAGGAACATCGTCGGGTAATTTCAAACCGTTTTTTAGTATAAATGTAGGTTTTAACTGGAAACAATGGCGTTTTGCCGATGATAAAGCATTAATAAAAGACGACAATGGAGTAATAGTTGTTCAAAATGCTCCTGTGGGTGAAGATTATACCGATGGTTTTTTCAGTTATACAAAAACAAAACTGTCAACAGGGGTTATCAGATTACGTCCTGAATTCGGATTCACTACGCACAACAGAAATTTTAGTATAGGAACAGGTCCATTGATTGAATTTATGGTAGCTGCAAAACACAAAAGAAAATACTATAACGACGGGAGTAAAGAGAAAAATATAAAAAAAGGAATCGACTATTATAACTTAAAATGGTTTCAATTTGGTTGGGGTGCAAGTGTCGGAACCTTTCATTTTGGAGTATTTACATATTTTATGTTTACACCAATGTTTGACAAAAATATGGGACCCAATGTTAAAGCCGCAGAAGTAGGTTTATATTGGAGAATACAAAAAGGAGTACATACACCGGCAACATTCGATAAAATTTCAAGTTTATATTAAAAAATATAAAAAAACTAATCTTGAATTATGTAATAATGAAGGAGTTTCAAATTTATTTCGAAACTCCTTTTTATTGATTTTAAGATACTGAAAATTAATATTATTAATTATAAATATTTTAATACAAACCCTTACTAAATGCCGCAAGCTTGCTATTTCATAGCTCCTACTGTATAAGTCGAGATTAATTCATATTAGCCGAAATTTATATTTTTATAAAATTAAGAGAAAAAAAATAAATATTTTTTTGTTCTTTCCGTTTTTT
>CAYRJP010000128.1:0-6423 GCA_964424425.1 uncultured Bacteroidales bacterium
AACATATGGTCAATTAGCTATATGTTAGCATTTTGCTTATTTCGAACTCAGGTTATTATCAGATGATTTCTGAAATATAAAAATTACACATACTTAAACTTTTTTATGAACTAATATTTTAATTTTATATTTGTAATATCTACATTTATGATAAATAGTATATTATAACTACTCATTTAAAATATTATGAGGAATATTATTAAAGCCATAATTTTTTCATCTTTTTGTTTTTTGCTTCCTAAGCAACTGCTTTCGCAAAACATTCAAGAAATTGATAGCCTTCAAATATTATTGCAAGTATCAACAAATTCAATTGATAAAGCAAATATACTTATGGAAATTACATATTTATATGTTAAAAACGCTCCCGACAAAGCATTAAAATATGCACTTGAATGTAATAAACTTTCACATAAAGTTAATTACAATACAGGAATTATATTCTCAAATAATAGTATTGCCCGACTGTATTTAGATAAATCTAATTTTAAAGATGCCGCTAAATATGCAGAAGAATCAAGAATATTAAGCAAAAAAATTAATTCAAAAAAAGAGTTGGCATCTTCATTGCTAATACTGGGAGAAATATACAATACACTCGGTATTTACGATAAAAGCTCAAAATATCTGTTTGAGGGTTTAAAATACAGCGAAGAGTTAAAAGATGAAGAACTTATAGCTCGGTCTTTAAATACAATAGGATTAGCATATTATAAACAAAATAATTATGAAAAAGCACTTGATTATTATTCAAGAGCATTAACCATATGTCAAAAAATAAACCATATCGACGGTATTGCCACAACATTAAATAATTTGGGAGCTGTTTATCAAACTCAAAACAAATATGATTTATTAAAACAAAATATGTTATTGTCGTTAAAAATTAATAAAAAAGCAGGCAATAAAAAATGGATTGGCGTAAACTATTTTAACCTAGGATACTATTTTAAAAATACTCTTAATACCGATTCAGCACTATTTTACTTTCAAAAATCATTATCAATTTTTGAAGAATTAAAAAATATAGACCTTATAAGTTCTGCAAAATTAAATATTGCACAATTATATTTTGATACAAAAAAGTATGATTTAAGTCAAAAATATGCATACGAAGCACTAGAAATAGGAAAAAAATACGGATTAAAAGATAATATTTTTGATGCGGCAACCCTTATGAAAGATATTTATGCAAAAAAGAAAGATTACAAAAAAGCATTTAAATATTTTACTCTGCAATATAATATAAAGGACAGTTTAAACCTTGAAAAAAAACTTTCCGAACTTACTAAAATGGAAATGATTTATCAATTAGATAAAGAAGAACAGGTCAGAAAAAATGAAGAGCAGAAAAAAAACTTACGATTTATAATGCTTATCATAAGTTTAATATCTGTATTTATAATTGTAATAGTTATTATTTTAAGTCGGCATCGTATCAAAGTAAAAAGAACCCTGTTTGAGAAAAAAATATTAGAAAATAATCTTGAACAAAAAAATAAAGAGATGATATCAAATGTGATGTCGCTTATGAAAAAAAATGAGATTTTAACTGAAATATCAAAAAAACTGAGAGAAATAGAAAAAGGAGCATATCTTGAAGAAACCAAAACAGCTGTAAGAAAGATAGTTAAAGAGCTACAAGAGAATACAAGTAAAGAAATATGGCAAGAATTTAAAGTTAGATTCGAAGAAGTTCACGAAGATTTTTATGATAGATTATTACAACAATTTCCTGACTTATGGCCCAGTGAACTCAGATTGTGTGCTTTTCTCAGACTAAATATGACAACAAAAGAAATTGCCGAATTAACAGGTCAAAGTATTACTGCAATAGAAAAAGCTCGTCACAGATTAAGAAAAAAGATGGGTATTTTAAATACAGATGCTAACCTTGTTTCATTTCTTTTTCAATTTTAACATTCAATTTTTTAAATTATTCTCAATATAACTTAATAAAAACACCTGTGATTTATATTTAGCTAATAATCAGCATGTTGCAAATTAAAACTCACTTTCAGAATTACAATTTATTTATTAAGTCCCAATTAAGTATAGGTTATTTTTATTTATATTCCCAATTAAGTATCAGTTAATTAATTGTAAATAAAATAATGTATTCTGATTTTTGTTTTAAACATTTGTTTAATCAAAAATCAGATATTATGAAAAAATTTACAAATTTAACGGTAACATTAATGTTATCAATGCTAACCGTATGTTTTGTTGTCAATCCTACAACAATCAACGCTCAAAATGAAAATCCCGAATTTGTCAGTTCATTTCTTTGGAATAGTATATACAACACTACGGTTGAAGGAAATTATTGTTTTTGTGCCCTTCAAAGTGGTATGAAAGTTCTTGATATTTCCGATATGTCAAATCCCAAACCTGTTAGTAGTCTGTATTTTGAAACCGGTACATCCGATATATGTTCACATGGCAATTATGCATATTTGGCAATTAGTTCCGGTGGTATGGCTGTTGTTGATATATCCGACCCATTAAATCCGGTAATTAAAGGCACTGTCAGCACTCCGGTTGTTGCTACAAATATTAAATATTCCGATAATTATGTCTATTTAGCGGATTTTAAAGATGGCAGTTTTCAAATTATAGATATATCAAATCCTGACGAACCAAAAAGCATTAGCAGTTACAGTACATCATACAGTCTTGAGTCTATTGATGTTTTAGGCGATTATGTTTACTTAGCGATTGGTTATCATGGTGTTAAAATTGTTGATGTTTCTGATAAAACAAATCCAACTATTGCTAAAGAGATTAATACTCCATCAGCGGCAAGAGGTGTTTGCGTTTCAGGCAATTATCTTTATGTTATGCTTGGTTTTGCAGGTGTAGCATCATATGATATATCCGATGCCGTCAATCCGGCATTTAAAACTCTTTTTGACACAGACGGTTTTGCCCTTAAAGCAAGTGTATCGGGAGATTATATCTATATTGCAAGTAATGATGCGGGAGTGCAAATATTAAATATATCCGATCCAACCAATTTTTCGTTTGAAAGCTCTTATCAAACACCTTCAAAAGTATGGAAAACCGGTATTGTTGATAATAAACTGTTTGCTGTTGATCAAGATTACGGACTTTATATTGTAGATGTATCAACTCCTTCTTCACCCACACTTACAGGAAGATATGATGTATCAGGTAATGTTGTTCAGTCAACTGTTTCCGGCAATTATCTTTATGTGGCACACACAAACCAAGGCTTAGAAATATTTGATATAACAAACACAAATGCTCCTCAAAAAGTAGAACAATACACATCGGCAGGATGTGTATTCGGAGTAGAAGTTTTAGACAACAAAGCTTATCTTGCCACAAAAACAGGTCTTACTATTCTTGATGTTTCCAATCCTTCGGAACCAACTCAATTAGGTAGTGTTAATACCCCTGATGAAGCTTGGGATATTTTTGTTTCTGATAATTATGCTTATATCGCTGCCAAAGAAGGAGGATTACAGATTATTAATATATCCGATCCTGCAAGTCCATCCATTACAGGTAGTTCTCCTACCAACAATTGGGCTAATGATGTTTTTGTTTCAGGTAATTATGCTTATATGACAGATTATGAGTCAATGCAAATAATTGATGTAACAAATAAATTTAATCCTAAAAATGTTTATACTTTTACTCCTAGTGGAGATAATTTATACATTACCGGTGTGTGCGTTGCAAACAATTATGCTTATGTAGTTGTCGGTATTGATTGGGGTAATGTAAATAACATATCTATTTTTGATGTTTCCGATCCTGAAAATGCATCTGTTGCTGCTACAATTGATAAACAAAGTAAAGCATCTGAAAAAATTTATATTTCAAACAATTACTTGTACTTAGCAAATTATTTAGCAAATAGCAGCATGGAAATTTTTGATATATCCGACCCTGTTAAATTAACTCCTGTTTTTGAATATCATTCATCAAGTTTTGGTGCAAAATCAGTAAATACATCAGGAGGATATATTTATTTATCTAATACATCATCAATGGAAATACTTACCGATGTTGTTACCGGTATTAAAGAAAATACTGTTGTATCAGGAAAATATGCTGTTCAAAACTATCCCAATCCGTTTTACGATGAAACAACTATTGAATTTAATCTTAAAAATAGAACTAAAGTTACAATTGAAATTATTGATATAACAGGAAAAATAGTTAACACCATATTAAACGAAGAATTACCTAAAGGTGAACATAAAATAAAATGGAATGGTTGTAACCAAGCAGGATTAAATATGCCCAAAGGACTTTATATGTATCGATTTATAACAAAAGATTATAATCAAACACAAAAATTGTTATTAAAATAATTATAACTCATAAATAAAATTAGTTAATAACATTTAATTTAAACTATCGAAAGCAAAATTTGAGCTTTCGATAGTTTTTAATACTTAAAAATCGTGGAAAAAAATAAAAAAAAGAGTGCTTCATCGGATATTGATAAATTTATTAAAAAGAAAGAATTACAAAATAATATCCTTGAAAAAATTATTAAAGAAATTAAAAAAAATAAGAACATTAAATAAATTCTGTTCTTTCAATTATTTTCCCAATTAAACTTTTTATAAATATATAATCTTACATTTCAACAATGAAAAAACTTCAACTATTATATATAAGTCTATTCTTATTTACTTTTAACGGTATATCACAGCAAGTTAATCGAGATATGGTTATACTTGAAATAGTAACCGGCACATGGTGTTATTATTGTCCGGGAGCAGCAATGGGTGCTGACGATTTAATTGCAAACGGAAAAAATGTTGCCGTTATTGAATATCATGTCAACGATAATTATGAAAACACTTATGGATACTCAAGAAAAGGATTCTATAGTGCAATAGGATACCCTACTGCTATTTTTGATGGTATTATTGAAGAATCAGGAGGTAATCATAATACATCTCTTTATTCAACATATCTTCCTATATACAACGAACGTATTGCCAAACCGTCTTCTTTTAAAGTTGAAATTATAGGAACTCATTCAGGTTTTACTAAATATAAAACTAAGATTAAAGTTACCAAAGTAGCCGATGTAAACAGTAATAATTTAGTCTTACATCTTGTTCTTACAGAATCAGAAATTATTAAAACATGGCAAAATCAAGATAAACTTAATTTTGTTGAACGATTTATGCTACCTAACCAAAATGGCACTGAACTTGATTTTTCAACAGATGATACTAACGAAATTACCTTTAATTTTACCCTTGACCCTGAATGGAAAAACGAAAATTGCGAGGTAATTGCTTTTGTTCAAGACCCTATAACAAAAGAGATATTTCAAGGCACAAAGAAAAAACTTATAGAGTTTAACAGCTCTAACACAAATGACGCATCAATACTGGCAGCTTATTGTCCAATCGCTGTTTGTAAAAACACTCTTAAACCGATGATAAACATTGCCAATTACGGCTCTGTCAGCTTAACAACTCTTGATATTGTTTACAACATCAACAATGAAGAATATCACACATTTGAGTGGTCAGGCAATCTTTCACCATTAGGAAATGAAGCAATTGAACTTCAGGAATTAAATTTTGATATACATGATAATAACACTTTCAGCGTATTTACAAAAAATCCCAACGGACAAGATGATGAACTTCCGGAAAATGATACTGCTGTAATTAATATTAATGTTGCCAAAGAAGTAAACAATACAGTTGCTTTAGCATTAAAATTAGATAAAAATCCTGAGGATATTAGCTGGAAATTATTAAACTCGGAAGGCGAGATAATATATTCGGGAGACAATTATACCACTCCCGAACAGATGATTTATAAAGATTTTGACCTGTCTCAACTCGATTGTTATACTTTTACCATTTATGATAAAGAAGGTAACGGATTGCAAGGTTCCGGTGTATGGAACTTAATTTATGACGAATCAAAAATTATTGCAAACGGAAGAGATTTCGGACTTCAGCAAGAAGTACAGTTTAGCGTGACAAATACAGATATTATTGATAATAAAGAGTTAACCGATTTTCAAATATATCCAAATCCGGTAAATAATATTGCGTATGTATCATTTAACCTTAATAACACAAAAAATATCAACATAAATGTATATAACTCATTAGGTGAGATTGTTTACACTATATCCGATAAAAAATTCGGAGCCGGAGAAAATACCATTAAAATTAATACCTCACAATTTGTCAACGGCATATACTATGTAAATATGAATTGTGCAGGAGAAAATTTTCAACAAAAAATTGTAGTTACAAAGTAATATATTGTTAAATATGAGGCTGTTTGATTATTACCAAAAATTTTAATTGCCTTTAAGGCTTTGTTGTAAAGTAATCATTTTTATGGCAGTAACGGCAGCCTCATCTCCTTTGTTTCCATGCTTACCTCCTGCCCTGTCTTGTG
>CAYRJP010000129.1:0-2098 GCA_964424425.1 uncultured Bacteroidales bacterium
AACAACTTAAAAATATTAAAAAATATGAGAACAGCTATTTTAATTTTTACGGTATTATTGTTCGGATGCACTCAAAATACAAACGTGCATAACCAAACAAAAACTAACAATGTAAGTGTTATTTCCACAAAAACAATCAATGAAGTAGCATCCTTATTAACAAGTAAATATCCCGATAGTGATAAAAATATTATTGCCAAAGGAGTAAAACAAACTGCTCTTTTGTGGAGTAAAGAAGATGGCAACAAAAACGAATTTAAAGAGTTTTGTCTGAATAATTTTTATTCAACTTATGAAGAAAAACACAGAGTATTTATTAAAATTGAAAACTATTTTGAGTCGCTGATAGGACATTTTACTAAAATAGGAATCGACCTTAATAAAAATTTAATTCTCGACAACGGACAATTGGATAATGTCGATAAAATGTTTGGAGCATACAATGTGGCAGCTCATTACAAAGATGATTTTTATAAAAATAAAATAGCTTTTATTATCTCTTTAAACTTTCCGTATTACACCTTACAAGAAAAAGATTCTCTAGGCAAAAAATGGAACGAAGAGCAATGGGCTTGGGCACGTCTTGGCGATATGTTTACCGCCAGAATACCCGCCGAATTAGAACAAGAATTTGCAAAAGTAAATTCCGATGCCGATGTATATATTTCGCAATACAATATTTATATGGGCAGTTTACGCGACAGCGATAACAACAAATTGTTCCCCAACGATATGATTTTACTTAGTCATTGGAACTTACGCGACGAAATAAAATCGAACTATGCCGACAAACAAAACGGCGTAAAAAAACAACTGATGGTTTACGAAGTAATGAAGCGAATTATCGACCAAAAAATTCCCGTTGAAGTAATAAATTCAGGCAATTACACTTGGAATCCTTACAGTAATAAATTGTATGATAACAATAATGAAATTGACTTTATTTGCGAAAACGGAACCAGATACCAACAGATAATAAACAGCTTTAGAGTATTACATAAAATGGACAAATACTATCCCGATATGGATACTTACATTAAAAGGAATTTTTCGGGAGATATGGAAATTTCAAAAGACGAAGTTGTTAAACTTTTCGATGAATATTTGTCGTCGCCGCAAGCTAAACAAGTTGCCCATCTTATCAAAAAACGTTTGGGACGCGATTTACAACCATACGACATTTGGTATGATGGTTTTAAACCACGTTCATCTATTTCGGCAGATTATCTTAATTCAATTACCGAAAAAAAATATCCAAATCCGCAAGCTTTTAACGATGATATGCCTAATATGCTTATGAAATTAGGCTGGAACAAAGACAGAGCAGAATTTATAGCATCAAAAATATCGGTAGAGCCGGCACGCGGTTCGGGACATGCTCTTGGTGCCGAAATGCACGATATGAACTCTTATTTGCGGACACGCATAGCTAAAACAGGAATGAACTACAAAGGCTATAATATTGCGGTTCACGAATTCGGACACAATGTAGAACAAACAATATCGTTGCATAATGTTCCTTACTATTCGCTACACGGAGTTCCCAATACCGCATTTACCGAAGCATGTGCTTTCATGTTTCAAAGCCGCGATTTATTCTTGCTTGGTGTTAACGACCCCAATCCCGACAAGAAATATCTTAAAACACTTGATACTTTTTGGAATTTATACGAAATAATGGGCGTAGGAATGGTTGATATTGAAGTTTGGGAATGGTTATATCAACATCCCGAAGCAAATGCTCAACAACTTCAAAAAGCTGTTATTGATATTGCAAAAAATGTTTGGAACACATACTATGCCGATATTTTCGGAAGCAGAGACGAACCTATACTTGCTATTTATTCTCATATGATTTCGTATCCGTTGTATCTGTCGGCTTATTCATTTGGGTATTTAATCAATTTTCAGATTGAACAACATATTGCAGGTAAAAACTTTGCATCGGAAATTGAGCGTATTTACAGCATCGGAAAACTTACACCAAAAGTTTGGATGATAAAAGCAACAGGTAATGAAATATCAAACAGTCCTATATTGTCAGCCACCGACGAAGCTTTAAAGCATGTTAAATAATAAGCTAAGTTACTGAGCACTT